>DASZQQ010000561.1:0-5630 GCA_035549595.1 Caulobacteraceae bacterium | reverse complement strand
GAACTCGCGCCCGCTGTCGTAGGTGAACAAGCATAAGGTACGCCCTCGTGTCGAGGCCGGCGAGGTCCGGCCTTCCCCCGCGCGGGCAAGGAGAGTGAGATCGTGCGGGCGGGGAATCGGGAGGGGACCTTGCCATGGCCGAACTGACCGCCTTGCCGCCGATCCTGAACTACGCCGGCGTCGCCCTGTTCGCCGCCACCGGCGCGATGGCCGCCGCCCACCGGCGCCACGACGTGATCACCTTCGCCTTCTTCGCCGCCATCACCGGCCTCGGCGGCGGCACGCTCAGGGACCTGCTGCTGGGCGCGCCGGTCTGGTGGGTGAAGGACCCCACGAGCCTCACCGTCGCCGTCGCCACCGGGATCGCCGTCTGGCTTCTGGGCTTCCGCGAGGGCGCCCAGCGCCTGCTGCTTTGGCCGGACGCCATAGGCCTGGCCGCCTTCGCCGTGATCGGCGCCGACAAGGCCGTCTCGCTGGGCGCCGCGCCCGGGGTGGCGGTGACGATGGGCGTCCTGACCGCCGCGGCCGGCGGGATCATCCGCGACGTGACGGCCGGGGAGCCCTCGATCCTTCTCCAGCGCGAGATCTACGTCACCGCCGCGCTCGTCGCCGCGGCCGGCGCGGTGTTCCTCAGCCCCTGGCTCGGCCGCGACGCCGCGGCCGCCGCCGGCTTCACCCTGGGCCTGGGACTTCGCCTGGCCGCGATGGTCTTCCGATGGTCCCTGCCGAGCTACTTCGGCGGCCTGTTCGGGCACGAGCGTCCGGGGACATGATCCGCGCCCCGGCGCGGTTCGTGCCCCTTAACCGGCCTTGGAAGGGGACACGATCCCTGCGGTATCATGTCCCCGGTCAGGGGCCCAGGCGGTTGCTCGGGGACATGATACCGCCAGGGATCGTGTCCCCTTTCCGCCGCATCACGGGCCGGCCTAGCCGCTCCTCGAGCATCCGAACGAAGGCGCTGTCGCCGAGCGGCCGGCCGCTTGCCTCCGCGGCGCGCAGGGGGGCATAGGCGCTGTCGTCCGGGTCCTGCTCGATCAGGTCCTCGAAGTCCGGCGCCGCCAAAAGGACGGGCCCCACGTCCACGACGCCATCCGGTCGTCCTTCCAGATGGGCCCTCACGCTCGACCAGCGCCAGTGCTCAGGCCGCCGCACGAGGCCGGCGCGCACCGGATTGAGGCTCACGTAGCGGACGGCCGTCAGGAAGTGGGAGTCGTCCATCGGGACAGAGGCGAAGCGGTTCTGGAACAGGTGGCCTGTCCAGTCGAAGCGGCGGTTGATGACGTTCGTGTAGCGCCTGTGCGCCTCGCCGATGGCCAGGCGCAGGCCGTCTTGATCGCTGGGCGTCAGGATCAGATGCACATGGTTGGGCATGAGGCAGTAGGCCCAGATGCCGACGCCGCGCCTCCGGCACTCCTCCGTGAGATGGCCGAGGTAGATCTGCTGATCGCCGGGCGCGAAGAAGATCGGGCCGCGCCGGTTGCCGCGTTGGGTGACTTGATGGGGCACGTCTGGGACAACCAGGCGGGCTATGCGCGGCATGTCGGAAGCTTAGGCGACTCTGGGACGGAAGCAAACAAATCATGAACGCGCGAGGGGACACGATCCCTGCGGTATCATGTCCCCTTCAGACTACCCCACCGCTTCGAGCCGCTTGAGCGCCGCCTCGAGCCGGGCCTTGGCGTGCTCGGCGTCGGCGAGGCGTTCGCGGTTCTCTTCGACCACCTCTTCGGGCGCGCGGGCGACGAAATCAGGGTTGGCGAGCTTCCTGGCGGTCTTGTCGATGTCGGCGGCGTGGCCGGCGATCTCCTTGGCCAGGCGCGCGCGCTCGGCGGCAAGATCGACGAACTCGGCTATGGCCAGCGCCCCGGTCGCCTCGCCGATCACGAACGGCACGGCGCCGGCCGGGGCGGTCTCGGCCTCGGCGAGATCACCCAGGCGGGCGAGGCTGGTGATCAGGTCGCGGTGGCGGGCCAGGCGCTCGCGCGTCGGGGCGGCCGCGCCGGTGAGCGTCAGCGGCGCGCGGGCGGACGGCGGCACGTTCATCTCGGCGCGGACCTGGCGGATCTCGGTGATCAGGTCGACCAGCCAGCCGATCTCGGCCTCGGCCTCGGCGTCGGCGTAGCTGTCGGGCAGCTCGGGCCAGGCCTCGACCATGAGCATGTCGCCGCGCGCGGCGCCGGCGTCGGCGGTCTGGGCCCACAGTTCCTCGGTCAGGAACGGCATCACCGGATGCAGCAGCTTCAGGATCACGTCGAGCGTCCAGGCGGCCGTGGCCCGGGTCTCGGCGCGCGCGGCCTCGTCAGAGCCGTTCAGGATCGGCTTGGCCAGCTCGATGTACCAGTCGCAGAAGACGTTCCAGATGAAGCGATAGAGCCCGTTGGCCGCCTCGTCGAAGCGGCAGCCCTCGATGGCGGCCGTGACCGTGCGGGCCGCCTTCAGCGTCTCGCCGCGGATCCAGCGGTTCACCGTCTGCCGGACGCCGGCGGGATCGAAGCCTTCGACGCGGCGGCACTCGTTCATCTGGCAGAAGCGCGCGGCGTTCCACAGCTTGGTGCCGAAATTCCGATAACCTTCAATGCGCTGCGTCGACAGCTTCACGTCGCGCGCCTGGCCCGACATGGCCGTCAGGGTGAAGCGCAGGGCGTCGGCGCCGTACTGGTCCACCAGTTCCAGCGGGTCCATGACGTTGCCCTTGGACTTCGACATCTTCGCGCCGGTGGCGTCACGCACCAGGGCGTTGATGAACACCCGGCTGAACGGGACGTCGCCCATGAAGTGCAGCCCCATCATCATCATCCGGGCGACCCAGAAGAAGATGATGTCGAAGGCGGTGATCAGGGTGTGGGTCGGGTAGAACCGGGCGAGGTCCGAGGTCTTGTCCGGCCAGCCCAGGGTCGAGAACGGCCACAGGGCTGAGGAGAACCAGGTGTCGAGCACGTCCTCGTCCTGACGCAGCGGTTCGTCGCGGCCGTAGTGCTCGCGCGCGGCCGCCCTCGCCTGCTCTTCCGTCTCCTCGACGAAGACGCGCCCGTCCGGGCCCCACCAGGCCGGGATGCGGTGGCCCCACCAGAGCTGGCGGCTGATGCACCAGGGCTCGATGTTGCGCATCCACTCGAAGTAGGTCTTCTCCCAGTTGCGCGGCTCGAAGACCGTGCGCCCCTCCTCGACCGCCTTGATCGCCGGCGCCGCCAGGACCTTGGCGTCGACGTACCACTGGTCGGTCAGGTACGGCTCGACGACGACGCCGGAGCGGTCGCCGTGCGGCACGGCGTGGCGGGTCTTCTCGATCCCGCGCAGCAGGCCCAGGCGCTCGAATTCCTCGACCACCTTCTTGCGCGCCTCGAACCGGTCCAGGCCGCGGTACTCGGGCGGGACGTTTTCGTTCAGGTGCGCGGTGGTGTCGAAGATGTTGATCATCGGCAGGCTGTTGCGCTTGCCGACCTGGAAGTCGTTGAAGTCGTGCGCCGGGGTGATCTTCACCGCGCCCGAGCCCTTTTCCGGGTCGGCGTACTCGTCGGTGATGATCGGGATCGGCCGGCCGACGATCGGCAGTCGGACCGAGCGGCCGACCAGGGTCTTGTAGCGCTCGTCCTTCGGATGCACGGCGACGGCGGTGTCGCCGAGCATGGTCTCGGGCCGCGTCGCGGCGACGACGATCTCGCCCGAGCCGTCGTCCAGCGGATAGGCGAAGTGCCAGAAGTGGCCGTCGACCTCCTTCTGCTCGACCTCGAGGTCGGAGATCGCCGTCTGGAACTGCGGGTCCCAGTTCACCAGCCGCTTGTCGCGGTAGATCAGCTTTTCCTTGTAGAGCCGGACGAACACCTTGCGGACGGCGGCCGACAGGCCCTCGTCCAGGGTGAAGCGCTCGCGGCTCCAGTCGCACGAGGCGCCGAGGCGCCGCAGCTGGCGCACGATCGTGCCGCCGGACTGGGCCTTCCACTCCCAGACCTTGGCGACGAAGTCCTCGCGGCCCATGTCGCGGCGCGTCTGGTTGCCGGCGGCGGCCAGCTGGCGCTCGACCACCATCTGGGTGGCGATGCCGGCGTGGTCGGTCCCGGGCAGCCACAGCGCCGCCTTGCCCCGCATCCGCTCGAAGCGGATCAGCACGTCCTGCAGGGTGTTGTTCAGCGCATGGCCGATGTGCAGCGAGCCGGTGACGTTCGGCGGCGGAATGACGATCGAGAACGGCTCGGCGTCCGGGTCCGAGGTCGGCGCGAAGCGGCCCGACTGCTCCCATCGCGCATAGAGGCGCGGCTCGGCCGACTTGGGATCGAAGGTCTTGTCCAGCATGGCGTCGTCTTGAAGGTTCGGAGGGGCGTTCGCAACCCCGGCTTCCCGCGCTCGTCGAAACGCGGACATGAGAGAACCTTCTCCCCTTGCGGGAGAAGGTGGCCGGCGGAGCCGGTCGGATGAGGGGTTGTCGGGCGGCGCGGACTAGCCTTCGCCAAGCCAACCGGAAGCGATCGCGAGACCCCTCATCCGTCAGCTTCGCTGACACCTTCTCCCGCAAGGGGAGAAGGGAGCCCCAGGCGGCGGCCCAGGGCGGCTAGCGTACTCGGCCGCGGGCGATGCGTTCGACTTCCTGGTCGACCGTCGCCTGGACGATCGAGGGCAGGTTCTCGTCCAGCCAGTCCTTCAGCAGCGGGCGCAGCAGCTCGCGGACGACGTCTTCGAGCGTGCGGCCGGCGGCCGGCATCAGCATGCTGCCCGAGAGGCGCCCGAAGGCCAGGGCGGCGGCGTGCGCCGCGGGGTCGCCGACCAGAGGCTCGTCGTGACCGATCGGGGCCGGCTCGGGCTTCGGCGGGCCGGGCGGCAGCTTGGCCTCGATCTGCTCGATGGCCGGCAGCTCAGGTTCCGGCGCCTCGTGGAACTCCGGCAGCGGATTGATCTCGAGATCGCCCAGGGTCTGGGCCGGGGCCGGTCCATCGACGCGGTCGGTCAGCTCCAGCACGTCGTCCTCGAGCTCCGGCGCGGGGGCCGGCGGCGGCGGTGCGGCGGCTTCCATGGGCTCCAGCGACGGCGCGGCGGCTGCGGGGGCTTCGGCCTCGCCCGCCGGCGCATCGTCTTCGGAGATGATGCGGCGGATGGAGGCGAGGATTTCCTCCATGGTCGGTTCCGGGGCGGGCTGTTCGGACATTTGCGCGGGCCGTTGCTGGTGTGGCGGAGAATCCGTTTTCGCGGCTAGGCTACGCGCGAAGGCGCCGGCAGGCAATTTCCGAGCGACGCGCGAAATTCACGCAGGCTCCGGCGAGGCCCTTCAGGGCTTCGGCGCCGTGGCCGCGGCCGGGCTGGTCGCGGTCGGAGGCGCGCCGGCGGGGGCCTCGATGATCTCCGGAGCGCCGACGTGGTCGATGGCCTGGACCACGGGCTCCCACGGCACCCAGCCGAACGAATGGCGGACCTTGTCGAAGTTCGCCTTCGGGTCGTAGACCGGCGTCTGCGGCGCGATCGCCTTGGCGCTGAGCACGCCCATGGCCGCCAGCACCGAGGCGCCGGCCACGTACTCGTCGTGGCGCGCGTTCACCAGGGCGAGCTCGGCGTTGCGCAGCTCCTGCTCCTGGTTCAGCACGTCGAGGGTGGTCCGAAGCCCGACCTGCGCTTCCTGGCGGGTGCCTTCGTAAGCGATGCCC
>DASZQQ010000560.1:0-1531 GCA_035549595.1 Caulobacteraceae bacterium | reverse complement strand
CGCCCGCCGCGGCGCCGGCGACCCCGGGGGCGCACATCCCCTCGCCGAAGGCCGGCCTCTGGAAGAGCGTGACCACCTCGCCGGGCGTCAAGTTCCTGCCGGGGGAGGCCTGCATGGACGGAGGCCCGTTCAACCCGGCCGGCGAGGAGGGCTGCGGCGCCTTCGCCGTGACGCGCGGGCCCGGCGGGGCGGTGGTGTTCGACGGGGTGTGCGTGAACAACGGCGTCTCGGCCAAGAGCCACGTGGTGATGAAGGGCGACTACGCCCGCGCCTACGTCACCGACACCACGACCACGGTCTCCAACCCCGGAATCCCCGACGTGACCACCACCAGCCACACCAGCTGGACCTGGGCGGGGAAGTGCCCGCGGGGGTGACCATGGGGACTCTTCGCGGGGACATGATCCCCGCCGCAGGCGGGGTTCGTGTCCCCTGCCTTCTCCTCCGCGGTGAGCCCGGATGGAGGGGACACGTTCCTGCGTAACATGTCCCCGGTTCGCGCTGGCCCTTACGCAGGATTGAGGTGCAGGACGGCGTCGGCGGCGGTTTCGGCGCGGCGGCGCAGGGCGGCGGCGTCGGGGCGGTCGGCGGTGCGCATGGCGAGGCCGACGAGCAGGTTGCCCATCAGCAGGGCGTGGAACTGGTCGGCCATGGCGGCGGGATCGCCGCCGACCAGGCCGTCGTCCCGGGCGTGCTGGAAGATCTTTCGCATGGCGCGGCGGGCGAAGAGGTCGCCGGCGTCCTCGACGGCCTTGGCGACCTCGGGGGCGCGGGCGCTCTCGGCGATCGCCAGGCGGTAGACGGCGATCACCTTGGGGTCCGTGAGTTCGCCCAGCAGATGGGCCCCGAAGTCGGCGAGCGCGGCGGCAAGGCCGGCGCGGTCCTTCGCCCGCGGCAGGGGCGCGTCGGGGACGAAGCGCACGGCGCGCTTGCGGATGCACTCGGCCAGGATCTGCTGCTTGTTGCCCACCAGGGCGTAGAGCGAGCGCTTGGAGACCTTGGCCCGCGTCGCGATGGCGAGGGTCGAGGTGTCGGCGTAGCCGTGCTCCATGAATTCCTTGAACGCGGCCTCGAGGATGCGGCGGCGCGCGCCGTCGCCCTCGGCGCCAGCATCATCTGGCAGGTCCGCGAAGTCGCCCTCGGTCATCGTTCTCCCTTGACTGGTACTCTTCGGTACCATAGATAAGGAGGCGTAGGTACCCAGTGGTACCCACACCGTCGGCGGAAGTCCAGGCCCCGGATCCTGCAGTCCGGGACCGCGGCCGGACGCCGGCCGAAAATCAGGAGTCCTCCCCCATGATCCGCTTCGTCTCTCGCGCCGCGGCCGCCGCCGCGGTGAGCGCCCTCGCCTTGCCGCTCGCCCTCGCCGCCACCCCCGCCGCCGCCCAGCCGGCGGCGCCGTGGGACACCGCCGGCCCGGCCCGCATCGCCATCGCCTACAGCGACGCCGAGCTGCACAGCGCCGCCGGCGCGAAGGCCGTCGCCCACCGCATCCGCATCGCCGCCGACAAGGTCTGCGGCGGCGAGGACG
>DASZQQ010000559.1:0-2405 GCA_035549595.1 Caulobacteraceae bacterium | reverse complement strand
GGCTTGTGCTGGTATTCGCCGCGGGTCATCAGGAGGTCGGGGAAGTTGACCGAGGCGGCGCGGATCCTCACCCGCACCTCGCCGGCGCGCGGCTCGGGGGTGGGGATCTCCTTCAGCATGCAGCCGGCGTAGTCGGCGGCCAACTCTTCGACGACCAGGGCCTTCAAGTCTTGTCTCCCTCCGCGGCCGTCCTCACCAGGTCCGCGATCGCCAGGCAGGCGTCGCGGGCCGCCGGGACGGCGCCGGTGAAGGCTGTAAAGCCGTGCGCCAGAGGATCAAAGCACCGGAACACGGTTTTCACCCCGGCCTCCTTCAGCCTCCGCGCGTAGGCCTCGCCCTGGTCGGACAGGGGATCGAAGCCGGCGGTGACGACGATCGCCGGCGCGAGACCGGAGAGGTCGGCGGCGCGCAGCGGCGACAGCCGCGGGTTCGCCGGGGAGTCGCCCGGTCCCATGTAGTGGCCCATGAACCAGTCCATGGTCGCGCGCGACAGCGGGAAGGCGTGGGCGTAGGTGGTCATCGACGCGGTCTCGCTGGCCACGTCCGTCGCCGGATAGACCAGCAGCTGGAAGGCAGGTTGCGGCTCGCCGGCCGCCTTCAGATCCTGGCAGACCACCGCGGCGAAGTTGCCGCCCATGGAATCGCCGCCGATCGCCGCCTGGCCGGACGGGGCGCCGAAGTCGTCGGCGTGCTCGCGCACCCAGCGGAAGGCGGCCAGGACGTCGTCGAGCCCGGCCGGGAAGCGGTGCTCGGGCGCGAGGCGATAGTCGACCGAGACCACGGCGCAGCGGGCGCGGGCCGCGATCATCGAGCAGAACGCCTCGCAGGTGTCGAGGCCGCCGATCACGCCGCCGCCGAAGTGGGCGAAGACCACGACCGGCGCGTTGGGGTCCTGGTCCGCCGGGCGGTAGGCGCGCGCCGGAACCATGCCGGCGGGGCCGGGAATCTCGACCGCCGCGGTGCGCACCCCGCGCTCGAGCGGCCCGCCCATCAGCGCGACCATGGCGGTCGTCGCCGCGCGGGCGTCCTGCGGCGAGAGGCTCTCCAGGGGCGGCGTGCGCCTGCCTTGCGCGGCCAGGAATTGGAACGCCGGGTCCAGGGTGCGGCCGCCGACGTAGACCACGCCGCCGCCGGCGAGGCCGCGCAGCACCGGCCGCGGCAGGCGCATCAGGCCCTTCAGGACCAGGCGCTGGAGCGTCGCGTCCGCCAAGGACGGGGGCTCAGGCTTCGGTGCGCGGCAGGGCGGATATGCCGCCCAGCATCAGGCGCACGACGAACTCCGTGGCGCCGTCGACGTCGATCGGCCGGCGCATCATCATCCGCTCGCCGATTTCCTGGGCCAGGGCGATGCAGGCGGCGGTCAGGAACTCCAGGTCGACCTTGGGCGCGAGGCCCCGCTCGATGACGTCGCCGAACACCGTGCGCACCTCCTCGAACACGGCCAGGATCTCCGGCGTGTTGCGCGTGTGTGGCATGGGCTCCAGGGTCTTGGGGTCCTGGCGCAGCACCGCCTCGTCGGCGATGAACTCGAAATAGGCGCGCACGCCGGCGCGCAGGTAGGACTCGAAGTCCGTCGCCTTCTTGGCCGCCTCGTGCAGGATTGGGCGGAAGCGCCGCGCGCCGTCGTCGGCGAGGGCGTCGAACACCTCCTCCTTCGAGCGGTAGTAGTTGTAGAAGGCCCCGACCGACAGGTTCGTGCGACGGATGATGTCGCGCACGGTGGCGGCCTCGAACCCCATTTCCCCGAACACGGCCCGGGCGGCTTCCAGGATGGCCTGGCGGTTTGCGACCTTGGTCTGCTCGCGCTTGCCCGGCGAAAGATAGGCGACGTCTGACATTTCGAATCCAACTGTAGCCGTCGCGGCGACGGAGGGCCAGTTTAGCTGTCCGGACGAAGCGCGCGCCACCGTGGCGCGGTTGCAGCGGGGGCGATCAGGGCTCGGGCGCCGCAGCGCTGGTCATGACGGGCGCAGGGGCGACGCAGGCCGCGGCGCACTGGCCCTGGACGCCGGCGCAGTCGTCGTTGTCGGCCCGCGCCTCGCAGAAGTAGCGCGCCTCGGCGCAGCCGCGCATGCACTGGTCGGCCGCCGATCCGGCCGAGATCCACAGCGTCACCGGACTGATCGCCGGCGCCACGGGCGGCGGCGACGGCGCGGCGGGGGCGGGACGCCGCGGCGGCTGCACCACCGTGATCCGCTGCGCCGCACCGGCCCCGGTGGCGGCGAAGGCGGCAAGGGCGAGGGCCAGGAGGGCGAGACGGCGCATGAAGAGACTCTGCCCCCGCGCCGCTTAAGGCCGGATTAACCATACGATCGAGGACATGTTACGCCAGGAACGTGTCCCCTCCAGGCAACCGGGGACGCGAACCCTGCCGGTGGCAGGGATCATGTCCCCAAGTCCCACGT
>DASZQQ010000558.1:0-3993 GCA_035549595.1 Caulobacteraceae bacterium | reverse complement strand
CCCAGCCTGCGCCTCCCCAGCCCGAGGAGGCCGGCGCCTCCGCCGGCGGTCCGGCGTCCGAGGACGTCCGTGGCGTCAAGATCCTGATCGTCGAGGACGCGGTGCTGCTGACCCTGGAGCTGGAGGCGGGCCTCAGCGAGGCCGGCGCCCAGGTGGTCGGCGTCGCCGCCAGCCTGGACGAGGCGATGGGCATGGTCGGCCAGGACTTCGACGTCGCCGTGCTCGACGCCAACCTCAACGGCCAGTCGGTGACCCCGGTCGCCGCCGCCCTGGCGCTCCGCGGCGTGCCGTTCATCTTCGCCACCGGCTACGGCGACGCCGGTCCGGCCCCCGAGGGCTTCGACGCCCCGGTGGTGCGCAAGCCCTACAACATCCATCAGATCGCCGCCGCCCTGGTCGAGGCCCTGGCCCGCAAGGGCAAGCGGTAACGCAGGGGCCGGCCCCCAACCGTCGCTCCTCGCGCCGAGACCTGCCTGAGCCGCTGGTCGCGGAGGCGCAGCATGAATTGGACCACGAACCACACGAACCACACGAACATTGGGGATGATCATCCGCCTGCGCCACACCCCGGCTCGTTCGTGTGGTTCGTGTGGTTCGTGGTCCTTCCAGACAGGCCTTCGGCCAGGCGTGGCGCTTGCCGTGACGCGCCGCCTCAGATCACGCCACGCTCGCGCAGGCCCTGGATGTCGTCCGCGGAGAGGCCGGCGATGCGCTGCAGGACCTCGTCGGTGTGCGCGCCCAGGGGCGGTCCCGGCCAGCGGACCTCGCCGGGCGTGTCGGACAGCTTCGGAAAGGCGTTCTGCATGCGGATCTTGCCGAACACCGGGTGGTCGACGCTGACCAGCGACTGGCGCGCCTGGTACTGCGGGTCGGCGATCATGTCCGGCGCGCGGAAGATGCGCCCGGCCGGGACGCCGTTGTCCTCCAGGAGGGTCAGCAGGTCGCCGGCCTCGAAGGTGCGCGTCCAGGCGGAGATGATGGCGTCGAGTTCGGCCTGGTTCGCGCCGCGGGCGGCGTGGGTGGCGTAGCGCTCGTCGGTGACCAGGTCCTCGCGGCCCATCGTCCTGGCCAGGCGCGCGAACACTGTGTCGCCGTTGCCGCCGATCAGCACCAGCTCCTCGCCGGCGGTCGGGTAGGCGTTGGACGGGGCGATGCCGGGCAGGATCGAGCCCGAGCGCTCACGGACGTAGCCGGTGATGTCGTACTCGGTGACCATGTTCTCCATCATCGCCAGCACGCTTTCGTAGATCGAGGCGTCGACGACCTGGCCCTTGCCGGTGCGGCCGCGCGCGTGCAGGGCCATCAGCACCCCCATGGCCGCGTGCGTCGCCGCCAGGCTGTCGCCGATCGACACCCCGGCCCGCGCCGGCGGCCGGTCCGGCTCGCCGGTGATGTGGCGAAGGCCGCCCATGGCCTCGCCGATCAGGCCGTAGCCGGCCCGCTTCGCATACGGCCCGGTCTGGCCGAAGCCCGACACCCGCGCCATGACCAGGCCCGGGTTCTCCGCCGACAGGCTCTCGTAGGTCAGGCCCCACTTCTCCATCGTCCCGGGGCGGAAGTTCTCGATCAGCACGTCGGCCTTGCCGATCAGGGTGCGGGCCAGGGCCTGGCCCTCGGCCGAGCGCAGGTTCAGGGTGACCGATCGCTTGTTGCGGCCGATCACCGGCCACCACGGCGAGTGGCCCTTGGGCAGGCTGCGGCCCCACTGCCGCATCGGATCGCCGGTCCCGGGGTCCTCCAGCTTGATCACCTCGGCGCCGAAGTCGCCCAGGATCTGGCCGCAGAACGGCCCGGCGATCAGCGATCCCATCTCGACGACGACGAGGTCGGACAAGGGGCCCATGGGGGTGTCTCCGGATCGGGGGCGCGGGCGGCCGGAACCGCTCACGTCCCCGTGAATTGGGGTGGTCTCAGCGCTGTTGGAGCGCCCATCACCCCCTGTCAACGTCACGCGGGGTCACGCCCGGCAACGCCTCATTCCGGGATGAGCGTCCGATCATGACCCGCACCGTCCTCGTTCTCGGCGCCGCGGCCCTCGCGCTGGCCGCCTCCGCGTCAGGCTCGAGCCCCCTGATCTCCGCTCATCCCGGCGTTCGCCGGGATGAGCGGATTGTTGGGGGGGCCTGCCCAGAGGGGAGGAGAGGGGGGCGCCGGCTCTACTTCGGCTGGGTCAGGTTGTCGTCGGAGTTGCGGTCGATCAGCTCGTTGTAGGGGTCGACCCCGACCCAGGTCGGGCGGCGGGCGGTGACGAGGGTCACGGTCTGCTGGCCGGTGCGGATCGGGCGGCGCTCGAGGTCGAGCACGTTGGCCGACGAGAACTTGCCCGCGCCCGGCTTGGCGTCGAAGGCGCCGACCCACAGCTCCTCCGCCATCGGCGCGTCGGTCTCCTTGCCCTTGCCGTCGGCGTACATCTTGCGCGCCGTAACCTTCAGCGTGACGTCCCAGCGTCCGTCGGGCCGGCGATGCACGGTCGCGCTCTTGGCCTGCAGGTCGTAGAGCGTGATCTTCTCGAACAGGTCGGTGATCAGCTGCTGCTTGTCGGCCGGCGCCTCGGCCCTGAGGGCGGCGACGAGGTCGAGCGAGGTCGGATAGGGCGCGCCCTTGAACGCGTACTGGGCCAGGAGGCGCCGCAGCGCCGCATTGACCTTGTCCTCGCCGATCTCCTCGGCCAGGCGGTACATCACCAGCGAGCCCTTGCGATAGTGGATGTAGCCCTGGTCGGGCTCGACCTTCTCCAGCGGCTGCTCGTCGATGGTCTGGCCGCCGCGGGCGCGCAGGTAGGAGTCGAGCTCGAACTTCAGGAACTTGCGGATCTTGTCGGGGCCGTACATGCGCCGCATGACCCTCAGCGCCGAGTATTGGGCCAGGGTCTCGGTCAGGGAGGTCGCGCCCTGCTCGTCGGCGCTGACGATCTGGTGCGCCCACCACTGGTGGGCCAGCTCGTGCGCGGCGATGTAGGTGACGAGGTCGATCTTCTCGGGGTCGCGGTAGTCGGCGATGAAGCCCAGGCCCTCGGACCACGGGAAGGTGCCGGCGAACGACTGGGCGAAGCGGGCGTAGTCGGGGAACTCGAGGATCCGCACCTGGCGGAACTGGTAGGGGCTGAAGTTGGCCTGGTAGTAGTCGAGCCCCGCCTTCAGGGCCGTCAGCATGCGCTCGACGTTCCGCGGATGCTGGGCGTCGTAGTAGACCGTCAGGTCGACGCCCTTGTAGCGCTCGGTCTTCGCCTGGTAGCGCGCCGACTGGATCGAGAAGAACTGCAGGATCGGCGTGGTGTTGACGAAGTGCGCCGTCCGCCGTCCGCCGCGGGTGACGTCCCGGTCCTTGTAGCCCGGAGCGATCGGCGTCTGGTCGGCGTCGGTGGTGACGGTGATGTCGCTGGTCACCCAGCCGACATGGCCCAGGTAGTTGTGCGCCCGCGCGGCCTGGTCGCCGAGCGGCGGCGGACGCAGGTCGTAGTCGAGGCCGTTGCGGCGCCGCGCGGCGTGGTCGCGCAACAGCTGGTCGCGCGTCATGCCGATCTGCGGCGTGATCTCGAACGAGTTCACGAACGTGCCGTTGCCGACGACGCCGGTGACCTCGCCACGGTTGCGGAAGCCTTTCTCGGTCAGCTGGGTGGTAAAGGCCAGGGTGCGCCGCTCGCCCGGCAGCATCGGCGTGTCGAAGGCGAAGATGCGGTAGTTGAAACGGCCGTAGGTCTTCTTGGCCCAGGCCCCCTGGACCGTCAGGGCGCAGACCTCCAGGTCGCGGTCGAAGCGCACGTGCACCTCGCGCAGGGGCGCGCCGGTGTCGTTCTCCAGGACATAGGTCCCCCGCGTCTCCAGCATCGGCTGGTGCGGGACGATGTTCACGTTCAGCCGCACGTCGACGACCGTCGGCTGCGGCGTCGTCTCGAACCGCAGCAGGGCCTTCTCGTAGTCGGCCTGGAACGCCTCGTTCGAGAGCCGCGTGCGGTACTCGTTCCAGACCGTGGTGTTGACGAGTACATAGGCG
>DASZQQ010000557.1:0-7125 GCA_035549595.1 Caulobacteraceae bacterium | reverse complement strand
GACTCCGAAATGCTGCACGAGATGGCCAAGGCCGTCCGCGAGCACGGGGCCGACCTCTGCCTCGGCTTCGACGGGGACGGCGACCGTTGCGGCGTGGTGGACGACACCGGGGAGGAGATCTTCGCCGACAAGATCGGCCTGATGCTGGCGCGCGACCTCGCCCCGCTCTACCCGGACGCGCGCTTCGTCGTCGACGTGAAGTCCACCGGCCTCTTCGCCACCGACCCGGTGCTGGCCGCCCATGGCGCCAAGACCGTCTACTGGAAGACCGGCCACAGCTACATCAAGCGCAAGACCGCCGAGATCGGCGCCCTCGCCGGGTTCGAGAAGTCGGGGCACTTCTTCTTCAACCCGCCGCTGGGCCACGGCTACGACTGCGGCCTGACGGCGGCGGCCGCCGTGCTGGCGATGCTGGACCGCAATCCGGACCGGCGCCTCTCCGACCTCAGGGCCGCCCTGCCGGTGGCCTTCACCTCCCTGACCATGAGCCCGCACTGCGCGGACGAGGTGAAGTACGAGGTCGTCGAGCGGATCGTGGCCGAGTACGAAGCCCTGGCGAAGGCGGGCGGGACGATCCTGGGACGCAGGATCGCCGAGGTGATCACGGTCAACGGCGTGCGCGTGGCCCTGGAGGACGGCTCCTGGGTGCTGGTGCGCGCCTCGTCGAACAAGCCCGAGCTGGTGGTCGTGGTCGAGAGCACGAAGAGCGCCGACGACATGCGCGCCCTCTTCCGCGAAGAGGTGAAGCCGAGGCTTGCCAGGCATCCCGAGATCGGGGCCTACAACCAGGAAATCTAGTCGGCCGCCGGCGGCGGCTGCGGTGTCGGGGAAGGTGATCCAGCATGCGCGTGGCGATGATCGGCACAGGCTACGTCGGCCTGGTCTCGGGGGCCTGCTTCGCCGACTTCGGCCATGACGTCACCTGCATCGACAAGGACGCCGGCAAGATCGCCCGCCTGTGCGAAGGCCGGATGCCGATCTACGAGCCGGGCCTCGAGAGCCTGGTCGAGCGCAACGTGCGCGAAGGGCGCCTCGCCTTCACCTGCGACGGGGCCGAGGCGATCTCAGAGGCCGATGCGGTGTTCATCGCCGTCGGCACCCCCTCGCGGCGCGGCGACGGCCATGCGGACCTCAGCTACGTCCACGCCGCCGCCGAGGAGATCGCCGGCCTGATCGACGGCTTCACCGTCGTCGTCACCAAGTCCACGGTGCCGGTCGGCACGGGCGACGAGATCGAGGCGATCATCCGCCGGGTGCGCCCCGACGCGGACGTCGCCGTGGTCTCGAACCCGGAGTTCCTGCGCGAGGGGGCGGCGATCGAGGACTTCAAGCGTCCGGACCGCGTCGTCGTCGGTCTGGAGGACGAACGCGCGCGCCCCGTGATGGCCGCGCTCTACCGGCCGCTGAACCTCAACGAGACGCCGATCCTGTTCACCGGCCGGCGCACGTCCGAGCTGATCAAGTACGCGGCCAACGCCTTCCTGGCGATGAAGATCACCTACATCAACGAGATGGCGGACCTGTGCGAAAAGGTCGGCGCCGACGTGCAGCAGGTCGCGCGCGGCATCGGCCTCGACAACCGCATCGGCTCGAAATTCCTGCACGCGGGCCCGGGCTACGGCGGCTCCTGCTTTCCGAAGGACACGCTGGCCCTGGTGCGCACCGCGGCCGACGCCGGCGCGCCGATCCGGCTGGTGGAGACCACGGTGGCGGTCAACGATGCGCGCAAGCAGGCCATGGCCATGCGCGTGTCCGCGACCGCCGGCGACCTGGCCGGCAAGACGGTCGGCGTGCTCGGCCTGACGTTCAAGCCCAACACCGACGACATGCGCGATGCGCCCTCGCTCGACATCGTCCCGGCGCTGCAGGCCATGGGCGCGCACGTTCAGGCGTTCGACCCGCAGGGGCACGAGGCGCGGCAGATGCTGCGCGACGTCGACTTCAAGGCCGGGCCTTACGAGGCGGTGGCCGGCGCCGACGTGGTGGTGATCATCACCGAGTGGGACCAGTTCCGGGCGCTCGACCTGGAACGGGTGAAGACGCTGATGCGCGCGCCGGTGATCGTCGACCTGCGCAACATCTATCGCCCCGACGAGATGCGCCGGATGGGCTTCAAGTACGCGGGCGTCGGCCGGGGCTAGTTCAGCAGCGGCAGGCTGGCCCAGATGGCGCCGGCCCAGAAGGCGCAGCCCAGAAGCACGACGAACAGCAGCGCGCCGATCGACTTCGCCCCCCTCTGTTCGCTCGTCCACGCGGCCTGCCCGGCCCAAGCAGGGTTGTGTCGCATACGGCCTCCCTAAGGCTCGTCGTTCGTGGAGCGCAGGGTTTTCCCGGTCGCCCGAAGCAAGATTAAAAGGCGTTAAGGTTCGGGTGTCGAGGGGCCGATGCCGACTGAACAATGATCACTGTGCTACGATCCACAGGACGTGGGCGCCATTTTGGGGATTCGACGGATGACTGCACCTGCAACCCGCGCGACGCGGGCGATTGGCGCTGGGCTTCTTCTTGCCGCCGCCACGCTCGCCGCCTGCCAGAAACCCGCGCCGCCGGCGAAGCCGCCAGCGGCCGCCGCGGCCCCTGCGGCGGCCGCTGCCCCGACAGCGACCGCGACCGGGCCCGACGCCGAGGCGGTGAAAGCGTTCCTGCAGGGGGTGTACGCGCACTACAAGTCCAGCCAGGGCGACACCTTCGACCCGTTGGGCCGTAACCTGCCGCAGGTGTTCGACAAGGACATGGGCCGCCTGATGGCCGAGGACACGCGGCTGCTGAAGGGCGACCTGGGCGCGATCGACGGCGACTGGCTGTGCCAGTGCCAGGATTTCGACTCGATCGTCGCGACGATCACAGTTCATTCAACGACGCCGACGACGGCCAAGGCCAGCGCCGACTTCAAGGTCTTCGACCGCGCCCAGCACAACGACTTCGACCTGGTGAAGGAAGACGGCGCCTGGCGGATCCACGACATGCGCGGCGTCAGCGCCGACGACCCGCACGGGCTTAGCCTGCGCGAGACCCTGGAGCAGGAGATCCGCGACCTGCAGAAGCCGGCCGCCAAGAAGCCGGTCAAGGGCGACGAGGCGCCTTAGCGCCTCGTCTCGCGGCGCTCTAAGCCACCGCGGCGGTCTTCACGGCGCCGGCGATCTCGCGGACCAGCTGGCCGACCAGCTTCTCGTCGTCGCCCTCGGCCATGATGCGGATCAGGGGCTCGGTGCCCGAGGCGCGGACCAGGACGCGGCCCGAGCCGTTCAGGCGCTGCTCGGCCGCGGCGATGGCGTTGCGCACCGCCTCGTTCTCGAGCGGCTTGCCGCCGGCGAAGCGGACGTTCTCCAGCTTCTGCGGCACCGGTTCGAACTGGCGGGCGAGCGCGCTCATCGGCTTCTGCGAGCGCACGAGTTCGGCCATCACCTGCAGGGCCGCGATCAGGCCGTCGCCGGTGGTGGAGTGGTCCGACAGGATGATGTGGCCCGACTGTTCGCCGCCGAGGTTGAACTGGCCCTCGCGCATGCGCGCCATGACGTAGCGGTCGCCGACGGCGGTGCGCTCGAGCTTCAGGCCGCGCTCGGCCAGGAAGCGCTCGAGGCCGAGGTTCGACATCACCGTGGCCACCACGCCGCCGCCGGAAAGCTTGTCCTTGGCCGCCAGAGAGGCGGCGATGATGGCCATGATCTGGTCGCCGTCGACCACCAGGCCCTTCTCGTCGCAGATCACCACCCGGTCGGCGTCGCCGTCGAGGGCGATGCCCACGTCGGCGCGGTATTCCTTGACCGCCTTGGACATGGTCTGCGGATAGGTCGAGCCGCATTCCTCGTTGATGTTGAAGCCGTTCGGCGAGACCCCGACCTCGATCACCTCGGCCCCCAGTTCGTAGAGGGCGGTGGGCGCGACGCGGTAGGCGGCGCCGTGGGCGCAGTCGATGACCACGCGCAGGCCGTTGAGGCTGAGGTTGCGCGGGAAGGTCGCCTTGACCAGCTCGATGTAGCGGGCCTGGGCCTCGTCCATGCGCGCCACGCGCCCGAGCGAGCGCGGATCGGCCAGGCCCTCCTGCAGGCCCTCGTCCATGTGCGCCTCGATCTTGGCCTCGACGCTGTCGGAGAGCTTGTAGCCATCCGGACCGAACAGCTTGATGCCGTTGTCGCCGAAGCTGTTGTGCGAGGCGGAGATCATCACGCCCAGGTCGGCGCGCATCGAGCGCGTCATCATCGCCACCGCTGGCGTCGGCAGCGGGCCGAACAGGCGCACGTCCATGCCGACGCTGGTGAAGCCGGCGACGAGGGCCGGCTCGATCATGTAGCCGGAGAGGCGCGTGTCCTTGCCGATCACCACCAGATGGCGCCGGTCGCCGGCCGTGCGGAACAGCTTGCCCGCCGCCAGCCCCACGCGCAGCGCCACCTCCGCCGTCATCGGGTGGGTGTTGGCCTGACCGCGGATGCCGTCGGTGCCGAAATAGGCGCGCTTGCTCATCGAACGTCCGTGTTGTGGTGTCGGAAGGAGATTTTAGGTGACCCCGCCTTTGCGAATGCTAAAGGCCTCGCTCGCAGCCTGCCCCGCCCAAGAATAGTCCCGGGATCACGGTTCCACAAACCAGGGCCGGGGGCATAGGGTTTCGGGTCCGATACATATCAGAGGGTGAACCAAGCGGCATGTGCGGCATCATCGGCATCGTCGGCGTCAGTCCCGTCACCGAGCGTCTGATCGACTCGCTCAAGAGGCTCGAATACCGCGGCTACGACTCCGCCGGCGTGGCGGGCTTCCAGGACGGCCACGTGGAGCGGCGCCGGGCGGCCGGCAAGATCCGCGCGCTGGAGGCGGTGCTGGACGCCTCGCCCCTGGCCGCGACCGTCGGCATCGGCCACACCCGCTGGGCGACGCACGGCGCGCCCTCCGAGCGCAACGCCCACCCGCACCGGGCCGGCCGCGTCACCCTGGTGCACAACGGCATCATCGAGAACTTCGCCGAGCTGCGCGGCGAGATGCAGAAGAAGGGGCGCCATTTCGAGAGCGACACCGACAGCGAGGTGATCGCCGCCCTCATCGACGAAGAACTGGGCGCCGGAAAGGCGCCGCTCGAGGCCCTGAAGGCCGCCCTCGACCGCATGACCGGCGCCTACGCCATCGCCGTGCTCGTCGACGGCCATCCGGACCTCGTCATGGGCGCCCGCCGCGGCAGCCCCCTGGTCGTCGGCCACGGGACCGGCGAGATGTTCCTCGGCTCCGACGCCCTGGCGGTGGGGCCGTTCACCAACCGCATCACCTACCTCGACGAGGGCGACTATGTGGCCCTCGACCACGGCTCGGCGCGCATCTTCGACGCCTCGGGCCAGCCGGTGGAGCGGGCCATGCGCGTGGTCAGCGCCGCCGCCGCCCTGGTCGAGAAGGGCAACTACCGGCACTTCATGGAAAAGGAGATCCACGACCAGCCGGAGGCCTGCCAGCACACCCTGTCGGCCTACATCGATCCGGTCACGCACCAGGCACACGCCAAGGGCTTCGACTTCGCCCACGTGGACCGCCTGCAGATCGTCGCCTGCGGCACGGCCTCCTACGCCGGCCAGATCGGCCGCTACCTGTTCGAGCGCCTGGCCGACCTGCCGTGCGAGGTCGAGATCGCCTCGGAGTTCCGCTATCGCCACCCGGCGCTGGCCAAGGGGGCGCTGGCGCTCGCCGTCTCGCAGTCGGGCGAGACCGCCGACACCCTGGCTGCGCTGCGCTGGTGCAAGGCGCGCGAGATCACCACGGCCGCACTGGTGAACAGCCACGAGTCGACCATGGCGCGGGAAGCCGACGTGCTCTTCCCCACCCACGCCGGGCCCGAAATCGGCGTCGCCTCGACCAAGGCCTTCACCGCCCAGGTGGCGGCCCTGACGGCGCTCGCCATCGCCGCCGCCCGCCAGCGCGGCCGCATCGACGCCGACGAGGAGGCGCGCCTGACGTCCCTGGCGCTGGAGGTCCCGCGCCTGATCGCCGAGGCGATCAAGACCGAGGACGCTGTGCGCGCCCTGGCCCCCGACCTCGCCCGCGCCCGCGACGTGCTCTACCTCGGCCGCGGGCCGATGTACCCGCTGGCCCTGGAGGGGGCGCTGAAGCTGAAGGAGATCAGCTACATCCACGCCGAGGGCTACGCCGCCGGCGAGTTGAAGCACGGCCCGATCGCCCTCGTCGACGAGGCGACGCCGATCATCGTCATCGCGCCCTCGGACGAGCTGTTCGACAAGACCGTCTCGAACATGAGCGAGGTGATCGCCCGCGGCGGCCGGATCGTCATGATCACCGACCCGCAAGGGGCCGAGCACGCTCCGGCCGGGGCCAAGGTCATCATCGTGCCGGCGTGCGACCCGATCATCGCCCCCCTGGTCTTCGCCGCCCCGATCCAGCTCCTGGCCTACTACGTCGCCGTGCAGAAGGGCGCCGACGTCGACCAGCCCCGCAACCTGGCGAAGTCCGTGACGGTGGAGTGATCAGCGGGGGCGCCTCGGGGACATGATCCCGAACGGTTCGTGTCCCCTCCAGCGGAGAGAACTCTACAGGGGACACGAACCCTGCCTGCGGCAGGGATCATGTCCCCAGAGCCGCGAGCTCGGCCTTCTGCTTGCGGGTGAGGCCGGCGCAGACCTGGTCGTAGGAATGGGCGGCGAGGCCGGCGATCTCGTCGGCCGGCACGTCGGCGTCCAGGCTGACGCTGATCCAGAAGCGCGGGTCCAGGTGCGAGCGGCGGCCGACGCCGGCGTACTTTTCGCGCAAGGCTTCGGCCAGGTGCGGGTCGCATTTCAGGATCACGTTCTCGATGCCGCGGATGGAGAGGATCGCGAACATCTTGCCCTTGACCTTGTAGATCAGGACGTTGGGCTGGGCCGACCGCGGCGGCGACATCGGCGTCGCCTCGGCCCCTGGCCGGGCGTCCAGCACCGCCTTCAGCGCGGCGGTCGGCGGCGTGAGGGTCATCGGCAGCCCCCTTCGGTTCCAGGCGAAAGGCTAGGCTTCCGGGCCGCCGATCGGCAAGGGCCGCGTCAGCGCCGGCCCAGAAGGTCGCTCCAGCGCCAGGCGCCGGCGCCCATGACGATGCGGCCGCCGTCGTCGAGCGACAGCAGGATCAGGCCGCGCACCGGCTCGGCCTTGCAAGGGCTCGGG
>DASZQQ010000556.1:0-5273 GCA_035549595.1 Caulobacteraceae bacterium | reverse complement strand
GGCGGCGACCTTCGCCGGGGTGAAGACCCTGGCCGCGCGGGCCGGCTACCGCCTGGCCCCTGGCGAAATGGACGCCGAGGGCCTGACGCCCGAGGCGCTCGACCGCGCCGCCGCGGCCGGGGCGAAGGTCGCCTACCTGATGCCCGTGCAGAACCCGACGGCCCGCGTGATGAGCCTGGAGCGCCGGACCGCTGTCGTCGAGGTCGCCCGCCGTCGCGATCTGCAGATCGTCGAGGATGACCTCTACGGCGCCTTCGCCGCGCCGCTCGGCCTGCCGCCGCTCGCCGCCCTGGCGCCGGAGCGGACGACCTACGTCGGCGGCCTCTCCAAGGCCCTGGCCCCGGGCCTGCGCGTGGGTTTCCTGGTCCCGCCGGCGGCGCTCGCCGAGCGGATGCAGGAGGCCCTGCGCGCCATCGCCTTCGGCGCGCCGACGTTCGGCCCCGCCGTTGCGGCCGCCTGGATCGAGGACGGGACCGCCTTCGACATCCTGGGCGAGGTGCTGCGCGAGACCGAGGCGCGCGCGGACATCGCCCGGTCGATTCTCGGCCGCGCGGCCGCCCCCTCCCCGCTCGCCGCCCAGCCGCATCTGTGGCTGCCGATGAGCGAGCTGGAGGCCGAGCGCCTCTACGGCCGGGCGCTGCGGGCCGGCGTGCGCCTGACCCCGCCCGGCGCCGTGGCGGTCGACGGCGCGCCGGTCCAGGGGCTGCGGCTATGCCTGGGCGGCCCGGCCAGCCGGGTCACCCTCGAGCGTGGTCTGAGGTGCGTCGCCCAGGCGCTCACGGCCGATCCCGCGGAGGTCGGCGATGTCGTCTGAGCGGTGGCGGAACGTGGCCTAAAGAGCCAGGGTGATCTCCGGCCAGCGGGCCTTGGCGCTCTCGAAGGCGCGGGCGAGCCCGGGCCCGACCTGCCGAAGCGGATTGGGCCGCACGCGCAGGGCGAAGACGTCGGCGAGGCCGAATGGCGCGGCGATGGTCAGGCGGTCGTCCTCTTCGAGGCGCACGCCGACGGCGAAGGCCGGGGCGACGAAGCGGCCGAGGGCCTCGGCGCTCGAGCCGAGCGGCGCGTAGGGCTCGTTGAACTTGTCCGGGAACCACAGGTGCACCCGCGCCTGGTTGCGCACCTCGACCAGGTCGCGCAGCGGCGGCTCGAAGGCGGCGGCGACACGGCGGATGACCACGTCCTCGGCCTCGTAGGAGATATCGGACGCGTCGTGATAGCCGAGGTCATAGTCCTTGACCCCGTAGTCGGGCGCGCGGCCGGTCAGGTGGTTCCAGACCGGCTGGTAGACGGCGCCGGAGAACACCAGCCAGTCCGGCAGGGCAAGGTCACGGGCGGTGGTCAGCACCCGCATCAGCTGCGGCGCGGCGCGCACGATCGCCTCCAGCCTCTCACGCAGATCGGCCTCGGTCGCGACTCCAGCGTCCATCTCTCCCCCTCCGTCAGTCGCCGCGCATGGGCCAGGCGTGGTCGAGCGGCCCGTGGCCGGCGCCGAAGCCGGGGGCCCGCCGGATCGCCTCGGCCGTATAGGCCCAGGCGCGTGCGACAGCCGGTGTCAGCATGAGGCCCTGGGCGAGGCCTGTGGCGCAGGCGCTGGCGAGGGTGCAGCCCGTGCCGTGGGTATGGCGCGTCTCGAGCCGCTCGCCCTCGAAGGTGGTCTCGCCCTCGGGCGTCATCAGCACGTCGATCACCGTGGGGCCGGGCACGTGGCCGCCCTTCATCAGCACCGCCGCCGCGCCGGCGTGCAGCAGCCGCTCGCCGGCCCGGCGAAGGCCGTCCGTGTCGGTGATCACGAGCCCCGTCAGGGCCTCCGCCTCGTGGGCGTTGGGGGTGAAGAGGGCGGCGCGCGGGACGAGCAGGCTCAGGACCGCATCGGCCGCCGCGCGCGCCAGGAGGCTCGCGCCGCCCTTGGCGACCATGACCGGGTCGATCACCGCCGGGACCAGGGGAACAGAATCGAGCATCCGCGCCACCGCCGCCACGACGTCGGCGTCGCCCAGCATGCCGGTCTTGATCGCGTCGGCGCCGATGTCGTCCAGCACCGCTCGCGCCTGGGCCTCGATCACGTCGGTCGGGATGCGGTGCACGCCGTGGACGCCGAGCGTGTCCTGCACCGTCACCGCGGTCACGGCGGTGGCCGCATAGCCGCCCAGCGCCGTCACCGTCTTGATGTCCGCCTGGATCCCGGCCCCGCCGCCGGAATCGGAGCCGGCGATGATCAGCACTCGTCCGCGCGCCTGGGTCATGGTCAGGGGGTTAGCGCGGCGGGGAGCCGTGCGCCAGTCCGGGTCAGCGCACCGCGGCCCATAGGTCCAGGGCCTGGCGGGTTTCGCGGACGTCGTGGACGCGGACGGCGCGCGCGCCGGCCTCGGCGCCCTTGATGGCCGCGGCGATGGAGCCGCCCAGGCGGTCGGCGGCGGTCTTCGCCGAGACGTCGAGGCCGCGCACGAAGCTCTTGCGGCTGGCGCCCAGCAGCACCGGAAAGCCGAGCGCCACGACGCGGTCGAGGGACTTGAGCAGGGCGAGGCTATGTTCGGCGCTCTTGCCGAAGCCGAGGCCGGGATCGAGCCAGATGCGGTGGCGCGCGACCCCCGCGGCCATGGCGGCCTCGGCGCGGGCGGCGAGCTCGGCGCAGACCTCGGCCACGACGTCGTCGTACCGCGGCGCGACCTGCATGGTGCGCGGCTCGCCCTTCATATGCATCAGCACCACGTCGCAGCCGAGATCGGCGGCGGCGGCCGCGCTGTGCGGCTCGTAGCCGAGGGCGGTGACGTCGTTCCACATCGTCGCCCCGGCGGCGACCGCGGCGCGGGCGACCAGCGGCTTCATGGTGTCGACGGAGATCGGGATCTCGCTCTCGGCGCGGATCGCCTCGATCACCGGCGCGACGCGGGCGATCTCCTCGTCGGCGGACACCGGCTCGGCGCCCGGACGGGTGGATTCCCCGCCGATGTCGAGGATGTCGGCCCCCTCCTCGATCAGCCGCCGGGCATGGTCGATCGCCGCGCCGTGCGCGAGGAACCGCCCCCCGTCCGAGAAGCTGTCCGGCGTGACGTTGACGATGCCCATGACGAGGGGGCGCCTCATCCCTCCCTCCCCTTCACGGGGAGGGACAGCGAGGCGAAGCCTCGCAGGGTGGGGAACCCGGCCGCGGCCGCAGGCGCCAACCGGCTGGCGTATGAACCGTCCACCGCAATCCCCCACCCTGACCGCTTTGCGGTCTTTCCCTCCCCACGGGGGAGAGGGATTTTCTCAGGCCAGCTTCGGGTCCGGGCGCGGGGCGAGGGGGACGCTGACGCGCGGGCCGGCGGGGGCCTTCTGCTCGGGCTCGTCGCGGTTCGGCGGCACGCCCTTCAGCGCATTGGTGATCTCGTCGCCGGTCAGGGTCTCGTACTCGAGCAGGGCCTTGGCCAGGGTGTGCAGATCCTCGAGCTTGGTGGTGAGGATGCGCTTGGCCTCTTCGAAGCCGTCCTGGGTCAGGCGCTTGACCTCGGCGTCGATGATCTTGGCGGTTTCCTCCGAGACGTTCTGGGTGCGGCTGACGGAGTGGCCGAGGAACACCTCGTCCTGGTTGTCGCCGTACGACACGAGGCCCAGCTTGTCGGAATAGCCCCACTTGGTGACCATGGCGCGGGCCAGGCGCGTGGCCTGTTCGATGTCCGACGAGGCGCCCGAGGTGACGTGCTCCTTGCCGAAGATCAGCTCCTCGGCGACGCGGCCGCCGTAGAGGATCGCCAGGCGCGAGGTCATCTGCTGGTAGCTCATCGACAGCTTGTCGCGCTCCGGCAGCTGCATGACCATGCCCAGGGCCCGGCCACGCGGGATGATCGTCGCCTTGTACAGCGGGTCGGTGTTGGGGACGTTCAGGGTGACCAGAGCGTGGCCGCCTTCGTGGTAGGCGGTCATCTTCTTCTCTTCGTCGGTCATGACCATGGACTTGCGCTCGGCGCCCATCATGACCTTGTCCTTGGCGTCCTCGAACTCGCGCTGGGTGACCATGCGCCGGTTCTTGCGCGCGGCCAGCAGGGCGGCCTCGTTGACGAGGTTGGCGAGGTCGGCGCCGGAGAAGCCGGGCGTGCCGCGCGCGATGATCTTGACGTCGACGTCGGCGGCCAGCGGCACGTTGCGCATGTGCACGCGCAGGATCTTCTCGCGGCCGTTCACGTCCGGGTTCGGCACCACCACCTGGCGGTCGAAGCGGCCGGGACGCAGCAGGGCCGGGTCGAGCACGTCGGGGCGGTTGGTGGCCGCCACCAGGATGATGCCCTCGTTGGCCTCGAAGCCGTCCATCTCGACCAGCAGCTGGTTCAGCGTCTGCTCGCGCTCGTCGTTGCCGCCGCCCAGGCCCGCGCCGCGGTGACGGCCGACGGCGTCGATCTCGTCGATGAAGATGATGCAGGGGGCGTTCTTCTTGGCCTGCTCGAACATGTCGCGCACGCGGCTGGCGCCGACGCCGACGAACATCTCCACGAAGTCGGAGCCGGAGATGGTGAAGAACGGCACGCCCGCCTCGCCGGCGATGGCGCGGGCGAGCAGGGTCTTGCCGGTGCCGGGCGGGCCGATCAGCAGGGCGCCCTTCGGGATCTTGCCGCCCAGGCGCTGGAACTTGGCCGGGTCCTTCAGGAAGTCGACGATCTCGGTCAGCTCTTCCTTGGCCTCGTCGACGCCGGCGACGTCGTCGAAGGTGACGCGGTTCTTGTTCTCGGTCAGCAGGCGCGCCTTGGACTTGCCGAAGCCCATGGCGCCGCGCGCGCCGCCCTGCATCTGGCGCATGAAGAAGATCCACACGCCGATCAGCAGCAGGATCGGCAGCATCTGGGCCAGGACGCTGACGAGGGTCAGCTGGCCGGGGGCGTCGAAGTCGTAGGTCGCGCCCTTGGCCTCCAGGCGCTTCTGCAGGTCCTCGGTGTCGGTCGGGCCGGTCGCGGTCAGGCGATGGCTCTGCTTGTCGACCGCGTCGATGGTCTGGCCGCGGATCGTGGCGCTGCGCACCTGGCCATCGTCGACCGCCTTCAGCAGCTGCGAATAGGTGACGTGCTGGGTCGTGGCCGAGCGCCCGGCGGTGTTCATCGCGGCGTAGACCGCGATGAGGGCCACGACGATCACAGCCCAGATGGCCAGATTGCGGAAATTCATCAACTTCGCCTTTTCGCGCCTTGAGCTTCCAATTTAGGACGCCCGCTCCGGTTTCGCCACGCGCCCGATCGCCGCTTCGCACCGGATCTCGCCGACGGCGGCGGCGAACCGCTCGCCGACCAGGGACCGGACCTCCACCA
>DASZQQ010000555.1:0-5322 GCA_035549595.1 Caulobacteraceae bacterium | reverse complement strand
GACCGCGCCGCCGACCCCGCCCCAGCCGAAGACGAGGAACGGTTTCACCGCCGCAGGAGGCCCTCCGCCATCGCCCGCACCTCGGCGCCCAGCACCGGGTGCTTCAGGCCGAAGGCGAGGTTGGCGCGCAGGAGGCCCAGCTTGTCGCCGCAGTCGTAGGTGGTTCCCTGGTACTCCAGGGCGTGGAAGGGCTGCCGCTCCATCAGGCGCACCATCGAGTCCGTCAGCTGGATCTCGCCGCCGGCGCCCTTCTGGTGCGCGGCCAGGAGGTCGAAGATGTCGGGCTGCAGCACGTAGCGGCCGGAGATGAAGAGGTTCGACGGCTCCGTGCCGGGGGCGGGTTTCTCGACCATGCCGGTCATCCGCTTCAGCCGTCCGCCGAAACCGTCCGCCGCCTCGCCGAGGGCGACGATGCCGTACTTGTGCGCCTCGCCCGGCGGCGCCGGTTCGACGACGACGATGTTGCCGCCGACGGCTTCGTACGCGGCGATCGCCTGGGCCATGGCCGGCGGCGAGGCGTCCATCAGCATGTCGGGCAGGATCACCGCGAACGGCTCGTCGGCGACCAGGTCGCGCGCGCACCACACCGCGTGGCCCAGGCCCAGCGGCGCCATCTGGCGCACGAAGCTCATCTCGCCGGGCCGGGTGAGGTCGGACCGGATGTCGGCCAGCAGCTCGGTGCGGCCCTTGGCCTCCAGCTGGCTCTCCAGCTCCACGGCGTGGTCGAAGTAGTCCTCGATGGCGCCCTGGCCGCGGCCGAGGATGAAGATGAAGTGCTCGATGCCAGCGGCGCGCGCCTCGGCGACGACGTACGACAGGATCGGCCGGTCGAAGATGTTGAGAAGATTTTTCGGCGTCGCCTTGGCCGCGGGCTGCACCCGCGTTCCCAGTCCGGCAACGGGAAGCACGGCCTTTCGTACGGTCGTCATGAGGCTCCTCGGCAAGTGTCCGTCAGCGGCGGCTCTATCCGAACGGTTCGCTCAAGGAACCATCACGGTTCCGTGTTCGTTACGGCCGCGGTATCTGGAGGAGATTCCCATGTCCCATCGCACCACCCTGGCCATCGCGCTCGCGCTCGGCCTCGCGGCCGGTCTCGGCGCCTGCCAGAAGAAGGACCAGGCGACCACGACGTCGACCGACACCACGACTTCGACGACGGCCCCGGCCGACAACTCTGCGGCCATGGCTCCGCCGGCCGCCGACGCCAACGCCGCCCCCGCGGCCGACGCCAACATGGCGCCGCCCGCCGGCAACACCACGACCACCACCGAGACCACCAAGTCGACGACCGCGCCGCAGTAGCGGCCGTTTCCGGACGGCTTTCGCCGCGCCTCCGGCCCAGCCGGGGGCGCGGTTTGTGTTTGCTGCAACGGCCGGGGCCTCCCGCGCGTTCGCCTCGCGAGCCATCCCGGAAGGAGCGCCCATGACCGCCAGCCAGGCCGCATCGCCGTCTCGCGCCCATCCCTGGATCGTCTACCTCACCGGGATCGTCGTCATGGCCCTGGGGCTGGCCCTGCTGGGCGGCGGGGCGTGGCTCGTCGCTCTGTCCGGGTCGGCCTGGTACCTCGTGGCGGGCGTCGGCCTGACGGTCAGCGGCGCGCTGCTGCTGGCGCGGCGGCGCGAGGCGCTGTTCATCTACGGCCTGGTGCTGATCGGGACCCTGGTCTGGGCCCTCTCGGAAGTGGGGCTGGACTTCTGGCCGCTCGCCGCCCGCGGCGACCTGATCTGGCCGATCGGGATCTGGCTGCTCACCCCCTGGGTGGTGCGTCCGCTCCGCCCCGAGGGCCGGCGCGCCGATGTCTGGCCCCTGGCCCTGGCCGTGATCGCCGGCGCGGTGGTGCTGGGGCTCGCCCTGATGCGCGATCCGCACGAGATCCTGGGCCTGGCGGGGCCGCCCTCGGCCGCGCCGGCCTCTTCGCCGGACCAGCCTGACGCCGACTGGCGCGCCTATGGCCGCACGCAGGGCGGGCTGCGCTACAGCCCGCTGGCCCAGATCACGCCGGCCAACGCCGCGCGGCTGAAGGTGGCCTGGACGTTCCGCACGGGCGACGCCCAGGGGCCGAACGATCCGACGGAGACGACCTTCGAGGTGACGCCGATCAAGGTCGGCGACAGCCTCTACCTGTGCAGCCAGCACCAGCGCCTCTTCGCCCTCGACCCGGCGACCGGCAGGCTGAAGTGGTCGTTCGATCCGAAGGTGAAGGACAACCCCACCTTCCAGCACCTGACCTGCCGCGGCGTCTCCTACCACGAGGACGCCGGCGCGGCCCCGGGCGCGGACTGCCCGCGGCGGATCTTCCTGCCGGTGAACGACGGCCGGCTCTACGCCCTCGACGCCGACACCGGCCGCCTGTGCCAGGGCTTCGGCGACCACGGCGTGATCGACCTCGAGCAGGGGCTGGGCATACTGACGTCCGGCTTCTACGAGCCGACCTCGCCGCCGGTCGTCGGCGACCGGATCCTGGTCGTGAACGGCGCCGTGATCGACAACTATTCGACGCGCGAGCCCTCCGGCGTCGTGCGCGGTTACGACCTGCACACCGGCGCGCTCGTCTGGGCCTGGGACTCCGGCGCCGCCGACGAGAACCACATCGCCACGCCCGGCCATCCCTACACCATCGGCTCGCCGAACTCGTGGATGACCATGGCCTATGACCCGGCCCTGGGCCTCGTCTACCTGCCCATGGGCGTCGAGACGCCGGACATCTGGGGCGGGGACCGCAGCGCCCTTTCCGAGCGCTACTCCAGCGCCCTCGTCGCCCTCGACATCAACACAGGCCGCCGCGTCTGGTCGTACCAGACCGTGCACCACGACCTCTGGGACATGGACCTGCCCTCGCAGCCGACCCTGGTCGATCTGCCCACGGCCGCCGGCGTCGTCCCCGCCATCGTGCAGCCGGCCAAGACCGGCATGATCTTCGTCCTCGACCGGCGCGACGGGCGGCTGATCGTCCCGGCCCCGGAACGGCCGGTCCCGCAGGGGCCCGCGCCCGGGGACCGGCTCTCGCCGACGCAGCCGTTCAGCGCCCTCAGCTTCCGCCCGCCCGGCCGCCTCACGGGCGCCGACATGTGGGGCGCGACGATCCTCGACCAGCTCGCCTGCCGGATCATGTTCCACCGCCTGCGCTACGACGGCGTCTTCACCCCGCCGTCCCTGCAGGGGACGCTGGTCTTCCCCGGCAACCTCGGCATGTTCGAGTGGGGCGGGGTGGCGGTCGACCCCGCCCGGCGCATCGCCATCGCCAACCCGATGGTGATGCCCTTCGTCTCGCGCCTCGTGCCGCGCGGCCCGGGCAATCCGGCCGCGCCCAACGGCGCCCACCCGCCGGGGACCGAGATCGGCGTGCAGCCGATGTACGGCGCCCCGTTCGGCGTCGACCTGCACCCGTTCACCTCGCCGGTGGGCCTGCCGTGCATGCATCCGCCGTGGGGCTACATCGCCGCGATCGACCTTGGGACGATGAAGGTCGCCTGGCAGAGGATCAACGGCACCATCCGCGACACCGCGCCCGTGCCGATCCCGCTGAAGATGGGCGTGCCGATGCTGGGCGGGCCGATGACCACCGCCGGCGGCGTCGCCTTCCTGACCTCGACGATGGACGACTACATCCGCGCCTACGACGTGCGAACCGGCCGCCAGCTGTGGCAGGACCGGCTGCCGGCCGGCGGCCAGTCGACGCCGATGACCTACGCGGCGGGCGGACGCCAGTTCGTCGTCACCGCGGCCGGCGGCCACGGCTCTTTCCACACCCGGCGCGGCGACTATGTGATCGCCTACGCGCTGCCCTGACGCAGGTCCGTCCGCGCGCGGCTTGATCTCGCGCAAGGCCGCCGGGGCCGCCGTCCGCGAAGCTGGCGTCTCAGGGGTCAGTGCGCGTGGGTGCAGCATCATGGTCGAAGCGTCGTCAGCCAGGACCAAGCGCCGGGCGGCGCCCAAGCTCGTCGAGCTGAACGGCAAGGCCCCGGACGGGGAGCTCAAGCAGTTCTTCAACGAGGAGCGCTCGCGCCGCTCGTTCGGTTTGACCGGCTATCTGGTCAGCGGCGGCGGCGCCGGGGCCATCGCCTGCTGGTTCGCCATCGACGGCCTCTACGGCGCCCACGCGCCGGCGCCGGTGATGCGGCTGCTGTTCGTCGCCTCGGGCCTGCTGCTGGCGGCCGTGGTGATGGCCTTCCTGTCGGCTCTGGCCGGCTACAAGGCCTTCGACGACGCCGCCTCCCTGCCGCCGGAGGCGTTCAGCCGGCCGGTCAACAGCGCCGATCGCTGGCTGCTGATGACGGCCCGCGCACGGTTCGCGGCGGTGCTGCTGGTCAGCCTGGGCGGCGGCGCGGCGATGTCGGCCTACGGGCTGCTGCTCTGGCCCTGAGCCGGCTCCAGGGCGTCTGTCGACTGGCCTACCAACACCCGGACGCCCGAGTCCTGCCCTGGTCAAGGCAAAGCTACGCCTAGAATCCGCCGTGATCTGAATTTACCGGCACAGTGTTTGATCATTAACGACGGTTAATCTCCGTCGTTCAGGGAGGACTTGCGGATGCAAGCTGCATCGAAAGTGTTGATCGCGGGGGCGGTAGTGTTGGGCATGGCGGGCCTCGGCGGCTGCGCCACCAAGAAGTACGTCAACCAGCAGGTCGGCGCGGTGCAGGCTCAGGTGGTCGATGTCTCGGCCCATGTGGCCGACCACGATCAGCATCTGGCCAATCTCGACCAGTCGACGCGCGAGGCCCTGCAGCGGGCCGAGGCGGCCGGCAAGCTGGCCGAGGGCAAGTTCGACTATTCGATGGTGCTGTCGGACGACAGCATGAAGTTCCCGGTCAACCAGGCGACCCTGTCGCCCGAGGCCCAGCAGCGGCTGGACGCCTTCATCGAGAAGCTGAAGGCCGACAACCGCAACGTCTATATCGAGATCCAGGGCCACACCGACTCGACGGGCACGGCCGACTACAACGAGACGCTCGGGGAAGAGCGGGCCGACGCGGTGCGCCTGTTCCTCAACGAGCAGGGCGTCGCCCTGAACCGGATGAACACCATCTCCTACGGCGAGACGGCCCCGGTCGCCGACAACAAGACCAAGGCCGGGCGGGCCCAGAACCGCCGGGTGAACATCGTGGTGATGGCCTAGCCGATCAGGCCGGGGCTGCGAGCCTCCCAGGGGCGAGGGCCGTTTCCCAGACGGGGAGCGGCCCTTTGCTTTGCGTGGGTTTCCGGAACCGGGCCGTCCAAGCTTCCGTTCGATCCGGATACGGACGGAGCCCGCGATGTCCCACAACCGGATCAAGCTGCCGCACAAGCTCGATGAAAAGACGGCCGCCTGCCGCGCCGTGGTC
>DASZQQ010000554.1:0-2525 GCA_035549595.1 Caulobacteraceae bacterium | reverse complement strand
AGGCGATCAGCTCCATGGTCGTCAGGCGCGGCAGGTAGCGCGCGCGCAGGTCGTCCGAGCCGAACCGATCGATCATCCACGAGGCCATGTTGTGGATCGACAGGAAGGCGGCAGTCGAGACGTCACCGCCGCTGAGCGCCTCGAAGATCAGGGCCGCGTCGAGGCGCCCGAGGCCGGAGCCGCCGACGTCCTCGCGCACGTAGATGCCGGCGAAGCCGAGTTCCGCTGCCTTCTTCAGCACGTCGACAGGGAAGTGCTTGTCCTCGTCCCAGCGGGCCGAATGGGGCGCAAGCTCTGCGTCCGCGAAGGCGCGGGCGGCGTCCTCGATCGCTCGCTGGTCGTCGCTGAGTTCGAAGTCCACGATCCGGCCTCCCTTGGGACGGCTTCTGCCGCGCCCGGGCCTTCCTGGCAATGTGCCGCTGGGTGAGGGACCGCGCGGCGCCAGCGCCTGGGATCGGGAAGGGGTAGAGCGGCGCAGCGCGCGGGCAGCCCTACTGCGGAACGATGAGCTTGTCCGTGACGATGCCCGTCCAGGGCAGCCGGCGGATCGCCAGTGTCGGGCCCTTCGGATCCTTGGTCGCGTTCGCGTCGTCATAGACCGCCGTCACCGCGAGCGTCGTATCGGTGACGATCGTCGTTTCGCAGGCGAGCTTGAGCGTGCTGGGCTTGCCGACAACCAGCGGCTGGGTGTTGCGGCGCAGGCCGCCGCCGCAGACGGCGTTGCCGACGGCGATCTGGATCGCCTGGGCCGCGTTGGCCGCCGTGGCGGTGGACGTGCCGGACACCTCGATCATGTACCGGCCAGCCGTCATTTCGGGAAAGATACACTGGGTCTGCTTGGGGGACACGTTGCGGCACAGGCCCGGCGTGACGTCGTGCTGCGTGTAGCCCGCGAAAAGCTTGGGCAGGGGCGGCATCTGCGCCGGTTGGGCGGCCGCAGCGCTCGACGCCAGGACGATGGCGGCGGCGAGGACAGGGAGCTTCATGCGATGATCCTTCTCGATAGTCGGCCGCTCCCGCCGCTTGTGGACGGGTGACGGCGCAATTCGCCTATTTCCGGGCTGGAGCCTTGGCCTTGGCCGGCGGGGCCGCCGGTTCGCTGGTGGCGGGCTCGGCCGCCGGCGGCTCGGCGGCAGCCGCCGGCGGCGCCGTCTTGCGGATGACGCCTCGGCTTTCCAGCACGCTCTGCAGGCTGTTGATCTTGTTGAACAGGTCGACGGCCCCATCCAGGTCGAGGACCATGCGGGAGATCGGCACCGAGCGGCCGGTCCGCGCGCCGTCCGGACCGGGATCCTCCCAGCGGTTGACGCAGAACTCGATGCGCAGGGTGCGCCCGTCGAAAGTCATGCGATGGGCGGTGTCGACGAAGGTTTCGAGCAGGTCCGGCCGGTCCTCGTAGCGGAGGTTCGACGTATCGGTGGGCATGCAAAGGTCCTCTGCATCTGGGCGCCGCCGGCGATGTCGGCGCGTGGACTACCTAGACCATGCGGGCGCGGATTGGAAACCGCCGGCGGCCGGAATTCCGCCGTCGGCCTAAGGACTTAGCGCTTCGCATGGGGCTCGGCCCGCGCCCTGGCGGGGAGGCCGAAAAAGACGACAGGCCGGCCCTTGCGGGGCCGGCCTGAAGTTCCGAGACCGTCGGTGGTCTCAGCTTACCACTGGTAGCGGAAGCCGAGGGTGACGGTCGTGTCCTGATAGCGGGACTTCCACTTCACGCCGGTGTTGAGGAAGGCCGACAGGTTGTTGCCGACGGCGAAGAGGTTGGCTTCGCCTTTGATCTCTCCGAAGACGCCGTCGATGTTGTCATTGGTCAGGAAGTTGGGCCCGCCGGCGACGATCAGAGTGCCGTTCGTCTTGCCGTCGAACTCATCCCACACCCGCCCTTCGAGGGCGAGCTTGACCTTGAAGTACTGGTAGGAGGCCGTGGTGCCGACCCGGGCGCCGAGGCTCCCGCGGAAGGTGTTGGCGTCGGCGATCTGCTGCGTGCCGCCCGGCACGGTCAGGTCGTCGAAGCTGGTCCTGCCGTAGGCCAGGCTGCCGACGGGCTCGATGAAGGCCGCCGCGCCGACCGGGAAGACGTAGCCGGCCTCGAGGCGTCCGCCCCAGGTCGTCACGTCGCCGGTCGCCTGCCACAGGTTCGGGTTCACGTTCATGCCCGGGATCGACCATTGGCCGCGCATGAAGTTGCCGCTCACCAGGCCGTCCACGAACAGGCCGCCCTGCATGTACGTGCCGTAGACCCCGAAGGTGCCGCCGGTCAGGTTCGTGCGGGTGCCGCCAGCGCGGAACCGGACGTTGGTGTCGACGTAGCCGCCTTCCACGCCCAGGGCCCAGGCGGTGGTCTTGTCGGACTGGCGCAGGAAGTCCACGCCGCCGATCAGAGCCGCCGTGTCGGCGTTGTAGCCGGTGTTGAAGGTGTAGGTCTTGTTGAAGAGGGTCAGGCTGTCGGAGCCGCTGCGGCGGTTCCAGTTGCCGACGATCTTCAGCCACACCCCCGGCGCATCGCCGTTGGCCCGTCCGTCGAT
>DASZQQ010000553.1:0-1843 GCA_035549595.1 Caulobacteraceae bacterium | reverse complement strand
TCTACGCCCGGGCCTTGGAGCTCAAGGGCCGCCGATGAGCACGATCCGCCGCGAGCGCGGCCTGAAGGCGCGGCTCTCGGGGCGCCGCGGCGAGGTGTTCTGCGCCGCCTGGCTGATGCTCAAGGGCTATCGCATCCTCGGTTTCCGCCTGCGCACCCCGCAGGGCGAGATCGATCTCCTGGCCCAGAAGGGCGAGGTGCTGGCGGTTGTCGAGGTGAAGCTGCGGACCACGCTGGAGGAGGCGCTGGAGGCGGTGTCCCACGCCCAGCGCCAGCGGCTGCGCCGCGCGGCCCTGTCGCTGGCGGCCCATCGCCCGTCGTTGTCCTCCGCCGCGATCCGGCTGGACCTGATCGCCCTCGCGCCCGGCCGCTGGCCGCGACATATCGCGGACGCGTGGCAAGGCGAGTGAGGAGGGTCTAATAAGCGCGGGCGATGAGCCGCGAAGACGCCGAAACCTTCCTGACGCGGGCCGGGAAGCTCCCCGACGAGGAGTTCCCCCTGTTCGAGGCCGCGCTCGCCTGCTCGGCGCACGAGGATCCCACGCACGACCTCGACGTCGCCCGCCATCTCGCCGCCGAGGGCGCCGAGCGCCTGAAGCAGCGCCTGGAGCGGGAATCGCCCGAGGAGGCCCTGGCCGAGACCATGGCCGGGGACCTGCGCCTGGGTGGCGACCTGATCACCTACGACCATCCCGACAACGCCGACGTCGCCGCCGTGGCCCGCCGGCGCAAGGGCCTGCCGGTGGCGCTGGGGGTCTACTACCTCGACGCGGCGCGGCGCTGCGGCCTCGACGTGCGCGGCGTCGACTTCCCCGGCCACTTCCTGCTGCGCATCGAGACCGAGGAGGGGCCGCTGGCGCTCGACCCCTACAGCGAGGGCCGCGTCGTGCTGCCCTCGGAGCTGACCCGCCGCGCCCTGCACGCGGGCCTGCAGCCGGGCGTCGCCGAGCGGCTCGACACCCTGATGGCCCCGGTCAGCGACCGCGCCGTACTGATCCGCCTGCAGAACAACATCTTCGCCCGCGCGGTGGCGGCGCGAGACTACGCCCGCGCCGAGCGCTCGGCCCTGCGCCGCGCCCTCCTGGACCCCAACGACCACCGCCCGTGGCTCGACGTCGCCGCCGCCCGCGAAGGCCAGGGCGCCCTCGCCGGCGCATTGCAGGCCCTCGGCCAGGCCCAGATCCTCGACGGCGGCGCCGCCCTTGCCGCCCGCGCCCAGCGCGAACGCGTCCGCCTGAAGCTGAACTAGCCGGTCGGCGTCCGGCCTGGGGGCGCTGGCAAACGCCGTTCGTTTGGACCACGAAGCACACGAAGCACACAAAGGGGGCCGGGTTGCGGCTGCGCGCAGCGCGCCTGTCTCGAGACGCGATCGCGCCGCTTCGCGTCGCAGTGACCCTTGGTGTGCTTGGCATGCCTGGTGGTTGGAAAAGCAGCGGGCGCCGCTCACTCCGGCATCGTCTCGAACAGCGTCAGGCCCTCGGGCAGGACGACCCAGGCGGGGCGGTCGCGGTTGAAGATGGCCATGGTCGGGCGGAACAGGGACGGATCGTCCAGCGAGCCGGCGTAGATCGTGTGCTGGTCGTCCTCGCCGGGAATGCCGCCGAACACCAGGGATCCGCACAGCGGGCAGAAGTTGCGCACCGCCGGCGTGCCGCGCATCGAGGTTCCGGTGTGCCGGAACGCCTTGCCGCCGGTGAACCGCACGCGCTCGGCCGGATAGCCCAGGAAGCCGATGTATCCCGACCCCGACGCCTTGCGGCAGTCGGCGCAGCAGCAGAAGCCGGCGTAGTCCGGCTCGCCGGTCAGAGCGTAGCGCACGTGGCCGCACAGGCACCCGCCGGTCC
>DASZQQ010000552.1:0-22561 GCA_035549595.1 Caulobacteraceae bacterium | reverse complement strand
GTGTTTTTGACTGGATCGGGCGGAGTGCTCGGAAAAAAGCCTGGGCCCTCGCTTTCGCGAGGGAGAGCGGATGGTTGACCCGTTCGTGTGGTTCGTGTGGTTCGTGGTTCCAAAGAAAAAGGGCCCGCCGAAGCGGGCCCTTCCCAAATCGCAGCTGGCGCCGAGGCTACTGGTAGACTTCGAAGAGGCCGGCGCCGCCCACCGAAATCGCTTTCGCGCTTTCGGCGAACCTTGAGTGTCTCAACGGCGTCGCCGGCCAGCAGCCTCGCAGCTTACTGGTAGACCTCGAAGAGGCCGGCGCCGCCTTGGCCGCCGCCGATGCACATCGTCACCACGGCGTACTTCACGTTGCCGCGGCGCTTGCCCTCCTGGAGGACGTGGCCGGTCAGGCGCGCGCCGGTCATGCCGAAGGGGTGGCCGATGGCGATCGAGCCGCCGTTGACGTTGTACTTCTCCGGGTCGATGCCCAGCTTGTCGCGGCTGTAGAGGCACTGCGAGGCGAAGGCCTCGTTCAGCTCCCACAGGTCGATGTCGTCGACCTTCAGGCCATGGCGCTCCAGAAGGCGCGGCACGGCGAACACCGGGCCGATGCCCATCTCGTCGGGCTCGCAGCCGGCCACGGCCCAGCCCATGAAGCGGCCCATCGGGGTCAGGCCCCGGCGCTCGGCTTCCTTGGCTTCCATCAGCACCACGGCCGCGGCGCCGTCCGACAGTTGCGAGGCGTTGCCGGCGGTGATGAACTTGCCCGGGCCCTTTACGGGCTCGAGCTTGGCCAGGCCTTCGAGGGTGGTGTCCGGACGATTGCACTCGTCGCGATCGACGACGTAGTCGACGATGCTCTCTTCCTTCGTCTCCTTGTTGACCACCTTCATCTTGGTCTTCATGGGGACGATCTCGTCCTTGAACTTGCCGGCCTGCTGGGCGGCGGCCATGCGCCGCTGCGATTCCAGCGAGTACTCGTCCTGGTACTCACGGGCGACCTTGTAGCGCTCGGCGACGATGTCGGCGGTGTCGATCATGGCCATGAAGATGGCCGGGTGCATCTCGGTCAGCTTCGGGTCGTTGTTCTCGCGCGCGCCGCCGCCGCCCGGGAACGAGATCGACTCCACGCCGCCGGCGACGACGATGTTGGCGCCGTCGTCCTTGATGTAGCGGGCGCCCATGGCGATCGACTGCAGGCCCGAGGAGCAGAAGCGGTTGATGGTCACGCCGCCGGTGGTGATCGGCAGGCCGGCCAGGAGGGCGGCGTTGCGGCCGAGGTTGGACGCGCCGTGGGCGACGTTGCCCATGAAGCTGTCCTCGACGGCCTCCTTCTCGACGCCGGAGCGCTCGACCGCGTGCTTGATCGCATGGGCCGCCATCGAAACGGTCGGGGTGATGTTGAAGCCGCCGCGGCCCGACTTGGCCAGGCCCGTGCGGGCATAGGAAACGACAACCGTCTCACGCGTCATGATCTTCCTCCCAGGAAACGTCAGCCAAACAGGCGTTCGAAATGAAATCTAGCGATCCTTAAGGCCGAGGCCAGCGAAAAGCCAGCCGTTGGGTAAGCCGACCTTAGGTCACCTTTCGCGGATCACCCCGCAGAGGCGGAGGCCATGCCTGCGCCCTCGGTCTGCGGCGCGCGGCCGATCCAGACCTGGTGGCTGCGGGCGAGGAGTTCGCCGGTCTCGGTGAAAAGCGCGGTGCCGGAGAGGCGCCGGCGGCCCTGCTGCTCGATCGGCCAGGCGGTGACGATCAGGCGCTCGCCGACGTGCGGCCGGCGCAGGACCTCGCAGGTCATGGTGCCGAGAAGCCCCCCGCCCCCCTCCGTCACCACCCAGGCCACCGAGCCCGGGCAGTCGAGCGCGGCCCACACCACCTCGAGCGGCACGAGGCCGTCGGCGTCGGCGAAGGCCTCGTGCGGGATCCAGGTTCCGGCGACGTGGCCGGCGGGCGCGCCTTCCACCTGGCCGGTGAAGACGCGCAAGCCGTAGCCCTCGGCCATCTGGTCGCCGCAGCAGAAGCAGACCGGGTGGAACGGCCGGTGCAGGCCGGGGAAGCCCTTGGCCGCGGCCTCGGCGGCGGCCCAGCTGGGCGGCGCGGGCGGGGTCGGAATCTCGGCGTCGGCGGGTCGGCCCTCGCCGACGAGGTCGCCCTCGGGCGTCTCGAGGCGCAGCCCGTCGCCGAACTGGGTGAGCTTCAGCGGCGCTCCGATGAACGCCGGCGCACGCAGCACGGCCGTCACCGGGCCTTTGAGGCCCCTGGCGAGCAGGCCGCACACATAGCCGCCGTTGCCGGACTTCGGCGGGCCCGCGAACTGCTGGGCCAGGACAATCTCGCTCATCAAATCCTTCTCGCGCGAATGGCCGCGCCGTCTTTCGAAAAGTCGGAAACTTGAAATGACCGTCAGGCGGAAAGCGCCATCGGCCCGCCGTCGCTCTCGTTGGCGCCGCTGGCCGGGCCGCCGAGCCGCTGCAGCAGGGCTTCATATTCGTCCCACAGGCCCTTGGGCAAGCGATCGCCGAAGCGCTCGTAGCCGGCCGGGATCAGCGAGGCCTCCTCGCGCCAGATCTCGTGGTCGACCGTGAGCAGCAGGTTGAGGTCGTCCTCGCTGAGCGTCAGGCCCGTGAGGTCGAGCGCGCCGGCGGTCGGCAGGCGGCCGATCGGGGTGTCGGCCGCCTCGGCTCTGCCCTCCAGGCGCCCGACGATCCACTTCAGGACGCGGGAGTTGTCGCCGAAGCCCGGCCACACGAACTTGCCCTTGGCGTTCTTGCGGAACCAGTTGACGAAGTAGATGCGCGGCAGCTTGGCCGCGTCGGCGCCCTCGCCCACCTTCAGCCAGTGGGCGAAGTAGTCGCCCATGTTGTAGCCGCAGAAGGGCAGCATGGCGAACGGGTCGCGGCGCAGCTCGCCGACCTTGTTCTCGGCCGCGGCCGTGCCTTCCGAGGCCACGTTCGAGGCCATGAAGACGCCATGGCGCCAGTCGAACGCCTCGGTGACCAGCGGCACGGCGCTGGCGCGGCGCCCGCCGAACAGGATCGCCGAGATCGGCACGCCGGCCGGGTCCTCCCACTCGGGCGCGACCACCGGGCACTGGCCGGCGGGGACGGTGAAGCGGGCGTTCGGGTGCGCGGCGGGCTGGCCGCAGCCGGGTGTCCAGGGATTGCCCTGCCAGTCGATCAGGTTCGCTGGCGGGGTATCGGAAAGCCCTTCCCACCAGACGTCGCCGTCCTCGGTCCGGGCGACGTTGGTGAAGATGGTGTTGCGGGTGAGCGTGGCTATGGCGTTGGCGTTGGTGCCGATGCCGGTGCCGGGCGCGACGCCGAAGAAGCCGGCCTCGGGGTTGATCGCGTAGAGCCGCCCGTCCTTGCCGAAGCGCATCCAGGCGATGTCGTCGCCGATGGTCTCGGCCTTCCAGCCCGGCAGGGTCGGGCGCAGCATGGCCAGGTTGGTCTTGCCGCAGGCGCTCGGGAAGGCGGCGGCCATGTAGTGCGCCTTGCCCTCGGGCGAGGTCAGCTTGAGGATCAGCATGTGCTCGGCCAGCCAGCCCTCGTCGCGGGCCATCACCGAGGCGATGCGCAGGGCGTAGCACTTCTTTCCGAGCAGCGCATTGCCGCCGTAGCCCGAGCCGTAGGACCAGATCTCGCGGTCCTCGGGGAAGTGGACGATGTACTTGATGTCGTTGCAGGGCCAGGGGACGTCCTTCTCGCCCGGCGCCAGCGGCTTGCCGACGCTGTGCACGGCCGGAACGAAGAAGCCGTCGTCGCCCAGCTGGTCGAGCGCGGCCTTGCCCATGCGGGTCATGATCCGCATCGACACCGCGACATAGGCGCTGTCGCTGATCTCGACGCCGAGCGCGCTGATGTGCGAGCCCAGCGGCCCCATGCAGAACGGCACCACGTACATGGTGCGCCCGCGCATGCAGCCGTCGAAAAGGCCCTGCAGGTCGGCCCGCATCTCCTCGGGGTCGAGCCAGTTGTTGGTCGGGCCGGCGTCGGCCGGGTCCTTCGAGCAGATGAAGGTGCGGCTCTCGACGCGGGCCACATCCTTCGGGTCGGACGCGGCGTAGAACGAGTTCGGGTGCTTCACGGGGTCCAGCCGGCGCATGGTGCCGGCCTCGACCAGGGCGTCGGTCAGGGCGGTCCATTCGGCGTCGGATCCGTCGCACCAGTGCACGCGGTCGGGCTTGGTCAGGGCGGCGATCCTGCGCACCCAGGCGACCAGCCGCTTGTGCTTCGTCGGGGCCGGGTCGAGCCCCGGAATGGCGGTTACGCTGGCCGCTGCGCCGTCTGGCATACCCTGTTCATCCGTCTCTGTTCGAACCGCCCACGGCCCTGCCTGCAAGCGCCGTTCCTAGGCAACAGAACCGCCGGGAGCAATGAGTCGTTCAAACCCGTCGGCGGACGCATTGTCACGCTTCGAACACGACTTTCCACAAGGATTTGAAGGCGCCGCAGGGTCAGTCCAAGGACTTTCGACGCCCGTGCTCAGGCCATGACCACGTTCTGCAGCGAAAACTTGTAGGGCGTGCTGTTGATCCCCACGCCGCCGCCGGTCATGACGATGTCGGCGCTGGCGACCCCCAGCAGGGACAGCTCGGTGTCGATCTGGGAGATGATGGCGGCGTTCAGGATCTCGCCTTCATCGACCTCGGAGGCGACGCCGATCCAGAGCGTCGGCTTGAACTGGAACACGGCCTTCTGCTGCGGCGCCACGCCCGCCTTCTGCGCGATCAGCCGGCCGGACTTGTAGACGCCCGCGTCGATGGCGCCCTGCGGCAGGTCGTTCGCCACCTGCAACTCCACCGGACTGGACGCGCTGCCCTGCAGCTCCAGTTCGTCGCCCGAGGCCGTCTTGACCATGGCGAACAACTGGCCCGGCTCGGCGGCCAGCTTCGGCGTGTAGTTCCCCCACGCGTCCTTGCAGCTCACCGCCGAGGCCGAGGGATAGACGAACGGGTGGTTGTCGCCCTGGCCGCAGTTCTTGATCACCTGCCAGGCGACCGCGATCTCGTCGAAGTCGGTGGTCACGTTCTTCTGGAAGATCACCACGTCCGAGTTGTTCTGGTCGTTCGACTGGTTGATGAAGTTCAGCTGGATGTCCACGCCCGCCTCCCGCGTTGATCGCAGGCGGGACGCTAGAACACGTTCAGGTGGAAATCACCAACTTTCGTGATACGCGATAGCGACCGACCGGGCCGTCAGTAGGCGCTCGCCACCTCGCGGCCATGGTACAGGTCGTCGACGACCGGGCTGTTGGCCTGGAACACGGCGTCGTCCATGGCGCGGGCCATGCACCGGCGGTCCGGCTGGGCCAGGTCCAGCGGCACGCGCTCCTCGGGCGAGCAGACGTTGACAGCGGCGGTGTGGATGCGGCGCAGCAGCACCGCGGCGTCGTCCACCCGGTTCAGGTCCAGGTCGGCGAAGCGGACGACCTGGTGGCGGACCACGACGTCGGAGTCGTAGGGCTGGGCCTCGACCGTGACTTCGCCGAGGGTCGTTTCGTCCTGCGCCGCGGCGGCGAAAGGCAGAGCCGCTGCGGCGAGGCCGGCCGCGGCGGCGATGATCGCGAGGTGATGGGTCATCTCCTCGATCTCCTTGATGACGCCCGCGCTGGGGCGCGCCAGCCGGGCCGGATCCGGGTCGAACGGCTGCAGTGCGCGGCGGTTCCGCGCGGGTCGCGCAACCGCAGATGGCGGCTTGTCCGGCGCCACGGTTGGTCTAGCTTGCCGCTCGCCAGCAGCTTGACGGGGGGATCATGAAGCAGGCCATCCTCGGCGCCGTCGTCGCCCTCTTGCCCGGCCTCGCCCTGGCGGATCCCGCGCCGGCCGCGGCCCAGCCGGCGACGATCGTCGACGACCAGCGCCCGCCGATCGAGCGCACGTCGAAACTGCTCAGCGTCTGGATGTGGTCGTGCAGCTACGGCGTCCTGCGGGTCGGCGACCAGGGCCCCTTCGACCGCAGCGAGGCGCTCGGCCACGACCTCGACCAGGCGTTCGGCGCCCGTCTCGCCGGCCACCGCCTCGTGCTGCGCCACTACACGATGTACGTGAACGGACGCGCGGCCGAGACCGCGGCCTCGTGGGGCGCAGGCCTGACCTACGGCGTCGGCGGCGCGGTCGGCGCGGCCAGCGGCGCCGAGGTCGCCGGCAGCGGCCGGGCGCACAAGTCGTCGTGCCCAGCCAGCAAGATGGAGGGCGGCTCATTCGACGCCAGCGAGCTCACCACGCCCTTCTCGCCCTACATTGCCGAGATCGAACTCGACGTGGACGGCCAGCCCGTCAAGGCGCGCGCCGTGTACTCCCCTCCGCGCAACGTGTCCGACGGTTCGATCACCTCGGGCGTGCTCCTCTCCGGCGACGAGTGGAACTGGGAGCAGGCCGCCGTCGCCAAGGCCGACGCGGCGCTGGTCGAGGCCCTGGGCAAGGTGCTGCCGCCGGCGCCGCCGGCGGCTGCTGCAACACCGCCGCCAACGCCCTGAGGCGTCAGCGCAGGGAGTCGTTGAGCGCGTCGAGCGCCGCCGCGCCCGGCACGAGTTCGGCGTCGCCGAGCTGGTTCAGGGGCGTCGAGACCGTGTGCAGGTAGTCGTGCAGATCCTCGGCCTCGGGGTCGACGTACAAAAGGCCGGTGACGATCTCGCCCTTGGCGTGATGCTCCTGGAGCGAGGTCAGGGCGCCGATGCGGTCGGTCGGGTCATAGTCGTGCGCGAGCTTGCGAAGGCGCAGGACCGAGCCGTCGTGCTGGGTCACCAGCTCCACCGATCCCGGCGCATAGTCGACGGTGATCTCGTCGCGGCCGAGGATGACGTCGAGCCGGTTCACCGCGGCGTTGTGCTCGCGCACATAGTCGAAGCTCTTGGTCGAGCCGGCGTGGTTGTTGAACTGCACGCAGGGGCTGATGACGTCGATGAAGGCGGCGCCCTTGTGCCTGAGCGCGGCCTTCACCAGCGGCACGAGCTGGGCCTTGTCGCCGGAGAAGCTGCGGCCGACGAAGCTGGCGCCCAGCTGCAGGGCGAGGCCCACGAGGTCGATCGGCTGGTCGTGGTTGGTCACGCCCTTCTTGGACTTCGAGCCCTTGTCCGAGGTGGCCGAGAACTGGCCCTTGGTCAGGCCGTACACGCCATTGTTCTCGACGATGTAGGTCATGTTGACCCCGCGCCGGACGGAGTGGGCGAACTGGCCGAGCCCGATCGAGGCGGAATCGCCGTCGCCGGAGACGCCGAGGTAGATCAGCTCGCGGTTGGCGAGGTTGGCCCCGGTCAGCACCGAGGGCATGCGCCCGTGCACGCTGTTGAAGCCGTGCGAGTTGCCGAGGAAGTAGTCCGGCGTCTTCGACGAGCAGCCGATGCCCGACAGCTTGGCCAGGCGATGCGGCGGCAGGTCCAGCTCGTAGGCGGCCTGGATGATCGCCGCCGAGATCGAGTCGTGGCCGCAGCCCGCGCACAGGGTCGAGACCTTCCCCTCGTAGTCGCGGCGGGTGTAGCCGAGCCCGTTGGGCTGCAGCAGCGGGTGATGGAGGCGGGGCTTGGCGATGTAGGTCATTCGGCGACCTGCGGAACGGTGGTGAAGGCGTGGCCGCGGGCGAGCCGCGAGATCTCGTCGGTGATGAAGCGCGCCGTGATCGGCGAGCCGTCGTAGTTCAGCACCGGGACGAGCTTGGCCGGGTCGACCGCGCCCTCGGTCATGATCAGGGTGCGCATCTGGGCGTCGCGGTTCTGCTCGACCACGAACACCGTCTCGTGCGCGGCGATGAAGTCCATGACGCTGTCCGGGAACGGGAAGGCCCGCAGCCGCAGCGCGTCGAGGTGGATGCCGGCGGCCTCCAGCGTCTCCAGCGACTCGTGCATCGCCGGCGTCGTGGAGCCGAAGTAGATCACGCCGTAGGGCGTACGGCGCCTGGCCTTGCGCTCGACCGGCGCCGGGACGAGGCTCTTGGCCGTCTCGAACTTGTCGAGCAGGCGCTGCATGTTGCCGACGTAGACGGCGCCCTCTTCGGAGTAGCGGGCGTAGGGGTCGCGCGAGGTGCCGCGGGTGAAGTAGCCGCCGCGCGACGGGTGCGTGCCCGGATAGGTCCGGTACGGGATGCCGTCGCCGTCGACGTCGAGGTAGCGGCCGAAATCCTTGCCGGCCTCGAGGTCCTCGTAGGTCATGACCTTGCCGCGGTCGAGTTTCTTGGCCGGGTCCCACCTGAAGGGCCGGCACAGCCACTCGTTCATGCCGATGTCGAGGTCGAGCATGACGAAGACGGTGGTCTGCAGCCGGTCCGACAGGTCGAAGGCCTGGGCCCCGAAGTCGAAGCACTCGGCCGGGTCCTCGGGCAGCAGCAGCACGTGCTTGGTGTCGCCGTGCGAGGCGTAGGCGGCCGAGAGGATGTCGGACTGCTGCGTCCGCGTCGGCATGCCCGTCGAGGGCCCGCCGCGCTGGACGTCGAAGATCACCGCCGGGATCTCGGCGAAGTACGAAAGGCCGATGAACTCCTGCATCAGCGAGACGCCCGGCCCGGAGGTGCAGGTGAACGCCCGCGCCCCGTTCCAGCCGGCGCCGACGACGATGCCGATCGAGGCGATCTCGTCCTCGGCCTGGACGATGGCGTAGCGATGCTCGCCGGTGCCCGGCTCGATGCGGAACTGCTCGCAGTAGCCGGTGAAGGCTTCGGCCAGCGAGGTCGACGGCGTGATCGGGTACCAGGCGCAGACCGTGGCCCCGCCGTAGACCGCGCCCAGCGCCGCGGCGCTGTTGCCCTCGACGTAGATGCGGTCGCCGACCTTGTCGGCGCGGCGCATCTGCAGGCCGATCGGCTTCAGGATCTTGGCCGCCTCGTCGCGGCCCATGCGCAGGGCCTCGAGGTTGGCCGGGATCAGCCGCTCCTTGGAGGCGAACTCCTCGCGGATCAGGGTCTCGAACACCTCGGTCTCGACCCCCAGCAGGTAGCCCAGGGCGCCGACGTAGATGATGTTCTTGAACAGCTGCCGCTGGCGCGGGTCCTTGTAGGCCGCGTTGCAGATCGCTGTCAGGGGCAGGCCGAGGATGGTGATGTCGGAGCGGAACTTCTCGGGCGGCAGCGGCTTGGTCGAGTCGTAGAACAGGTAGCCGCCGGGCTCGATCGAGGCGACGTCGGCGTCCCAGGTCTGGGGGTTCATCGCCACCATCAGGTCGACGCCGCCGCGCCGCCCAAGGTGTCCCGCTTCCGAGACCCGCACCTCGTACCAGGTGGGCAGGCCCTGGATGTTCGACGGAAAGATGTTCCGCGCCGCGACCGGCACGCCCATGCGGATGATCGACTTGGCGAACATGCCGTTGGCGCTTGCCGAACCGGAGCCGTTCACATTGGCGAACTTGACGACGAAGTCGTTGATGGCGGCGAGCGGCTTCATTCGGCGGCGATCCGGGCCGGCGACGGACAGGCGCCATCGGCGTGGGTGACGTTGAGCAGGAACTTCTGCATGTCCCAGGCCCCGGTGGGGCAGCGTTCGGCGCAGAGCCCGCAGTGCAGGCAGACGTCCTCGTCCTTGACCATGATCCGCCCGGTCTTGAGCGTGTCGGACACGTAGAGGTCCTGGGTCAGGTTCTCGGCGGGGACCTTCAGGCGCTGGCGGAGTTCGCCCTCCTCACCGTTCTCGGTGAAGGTGATGCAGTCCACCGGGCAGATGTCGACGCAGGCGTCGCACTCGATGCACAGCGGCTCGGAGAACACCGTCTCCACGTCGCAGTTCAGGCAACGCTGGGCTTCCGAGTAGCCGAGCTTCTGGTCGAAGCCGAGCTCCACCTCGAGCCTGACGTTCCCCAGCGCCTCGGCCTTGTCGCGCAAGGGAACGCGGTGGCGCAGGGCGTTGGAGATGTCGTTGTCGTAGCTCCACTCGTGGATGCCCATCTTCTGGCTGGTCAGCGTCACGCCCGGCGCCGGCCGCTCCGAGGGATGGCGGCCCTCACAGAGCAGATGGATCGAGACCGCGGCCTCGTGGCCGTGGGCCACCGCCCAGATGATGTTCTTCGGGCCGAACGCCGCGTCGCCGCCGAAGAACACCTTCGGGTTGGTCGAGGCGAACGTCACCGGGTCGACCACCGGCATGTTCCACTTGTCGAACTCGAGGCCGATGTCGCGCTCGATCCAGGGGAAGGCGTTCTCCTGGCCGACGGCCACCAGCACGTCGTCGCACTCGAAGTGCACGTCCGGCTCGCCGGTGGGCAGCAGCTGGCGCCGGCCATTGGCGTCGTAGACGGCGTCGACCTTCTCGAACAGCACCCCGGTCAGGCGCCCGTTGTCGTGGGTGAATTCCTTGGGCACGAGGTAGTTGAGGATCGGGATGTCCTCGTGCATCGCGTCCTCCTTTTCCCAGGGGGACGCCTTCATCTCGTCGAAGCCCGAGCGGACGACGACCTTCACGTCCGAGCCGCCGAGGCGGCGCGAGGTGCGGCAGCAGTCCATGGCGGTGTTGCCGCCGCCCAGCACGATGACCCGCTTGCCGATCTTGTCGACATGTCCGAACGAGACGTTCGACAGCCAGTCGATGCCGATGTGGATGTTGGCCGCCGCTTCCTGGCGGCCGGGGATCTCGAGGTCCCGCCCGCGCGGCGCGCCCGAGCCGACGAAGATGGCGTCGTAGTCGGCCGCCAGCAGCGCCTTCAGGCTCTCGACCCGCTCGCCGTAGCGCATCGTCGGGCCGAGCGCGGCGATGTAGCCGACCTCCTCGTCGATCACCTCTTCCGGCAGCCGGAAGCGCGGGATCTGGCTGCGGATCATGCCGCCGCCCTTCTGGTCGCCGTCGAACACCACGACCTCGTAGCCGAGCGGCGCGAGGTCGCGCGCCACGGTCAGCGAGGCCGGCCCGGCGCCGATGCAGGCTACCTTGCGGCCGTTCTTCACCTTGGCCACGGGCGGCAGCCGGTGGGCGATGTCGTCCTTGTTGTCGGCGGCCACCCGCTTCAGGCGGCAGATCGCGACAGGCTCTTCCTCGATACGTCCACGGCGGCACGCGGGCTCGCACGGCCGGTCGCACGTCCTGCCGAGCACGCCCGGGAAGACGTTTGACTTCCAGTTGATCATATAGGCGTCGGTGTACCGGCCTTCGGCGATCAGGCGGATGTATTCGGGCACCGGCGTGTGAGCCGGACAGGCCCACTGACAGTCAACAACCTTGTGGAAGTATTCTGGCGCCTCGGTATTCGTAGGCTCCAACGCTAACAACCCCTTCTTCAGCTTCCTCGCCGTCTCTTGCGGCTTGAGAGGGGCAAAAGGCGGCGCAGACCCGCGGAGCCCCCACGCAGGACGTTTGACTCGTGGTTTTAGGGCGAATGTTGGCGCCGCGCCAGCGCTTAGGGCGTTTCGCGGCCTCGAATTCGTGGCGCCCTAAGGTCAGGTCCGGCGAATTCCAGCCGCCGGTGCGCCGCCGGCCTGAGGGCCGCGCCGACACCAAACTGTCACCGACGCGCCGCATAGGTCGGGCTGGATTCTGCGGGGCGGCGGGGTCGCGTCGTGCCCGCGCCGACAGCCGGTCCCGCAGTGAACGCCGCCGCCGCTTGATCTCGCGCAAGGCCTGACCGGCGCGCGGGCCTAGGGTCCGGCGCGCCGCCGCCAGGAGCCGCCACGATGGACGCCACGACTGCCAAAGCGCCCGCAGGCCCGGTGCTCCCTCCAGCCGCGCCGCGCGACGCGCCGCCCGAACCGATCTGGGACGGCGTCTCCTACGAGAACCTGGACCGCATCGCTCGCGCTGGGCTCGGGCGCGTCACCCAGGGCGTCTCGCCGAACGCCGTGGCCGCGGCCGTGCTGGACTGGGCGACGCATCTGGCCCGCGCGCCGGGACGCCAGACCGAGCTGGCGCTGGCCGCCTGGACCGACCTGATGCGGCTTGGCCGCTATGCCGCGGCCTCAGCCACGCCTGCCGACGCCGGCGCCTCCGCGCCGGAGCCGCCGTTCGCGCCGCAGCCCGGCGACCACCGGTTCGACGACCCTGCCGGGGGACGGCCGCCCTACAGCCTCTACGCCCAGGGCTTCCTGGCGGTGGAGGACTTCTGGGAGAAGGCGACACGGCCGGTGCGGGGCATGTCGGCCGAGCACGCCGCGCGGATGGCGTTCCTGGTGCGCCAGGCGCTGGACGTGGTCTCGCCGTCGAACAGCGTGGCGACCAATCCCGTGCTCGCCAAGGCGACCCTCGACGAGGGCGGCATGAACCTCGTCCGCGGCGCCGGCTTCCTGGCCGAGGACGTCGCCCGCGCCCTGGCCGGCGAGCGCGAGGCGCCGCCGGCGGGCCTCGAGGTGGGCAAGGACCTGGCGGTGACCCCCGGCAAGGTCGTCTTCCGCAATCACCTGATGGAGCTGATCCAGTACGAGCCCACGACGGCCGAGGTCCGGCCCGAGCCGGTGCTGATCGTCCCGGCCTGGATCATGAAGTACTACATCCTGGACCTGCGGCCGCAGAACTCCCTGGTCCGCTACCTGGTCGGCCAGGGCTTCACCGTGTTCATGGTCTCGTGGCGCAACCCGACCGCCGCGGACCGCGACATCGGCTTCGACGCCTATCGCACCGACGGGGTGCTGGCGGCGCTCGGCGCGATCGGGGCCACCGTCCCGGGCCGAAAGGTCCACCTCGCCGGCTACTGCCTGGGCGGGACCACCGCGGCGATCGCCGCCGCGACCATGGCGCGCGAGCACGACGACCGGCTCGCCAGCCTGACCCTGCTCGCCGCCCAGACCGACTTCAGCGAGGCCGGCGAGCTGATGCTGTTCGTCGACGAGAGCCAGGTCGCCTTCCTGGAGGACCTGATGTGGGACCAGGGCGTGCTCGACGCGCGGCAGATGGATTCGGCCTTCCGCATCCTCAGGGCCAACGACCTGATCTGGTCGCGGGTGATGCGCGAATACCTGCTGGGCCGGCGCGATGCGCCCAACGACCTGATGGTCTGGAACGCCGACCAGACGCGCATGCCCTACCGCATGCATTCGGAGTACCTCCGCGGCCTCTTCCTCGAGAACCGGCTGACGGCCGGCCGATACGCGGTCGAGGGCCGGGTGGTGGCGCTGAAGGACATCGAGGCGCCGATGTTCATCGTCGGCACGGAGAGCGACCACGTCGCCCCCTGGCGCAGCGTCTACAAGGCCCAGCTGTTCACCGACAACGAGGCGACCTTCGTCCTGACCAGCGGCGGCCACAACGCCGGCATTGTCTCCGAGCCCGGCCATCCCGGGCGCCACTACCGCATCGGCTGCCGCCAGCCGGGCGACCGCTACGCCTCCCCGGACGCCTGGCTGACCGGCGCGAGCGCTTGCGAGGGCTCCTGGTGGCCGGCCTGGGCCGAATGGCTCGGCCTGCGCAGCGGGCCGCCGGCGGCGGCGCCGGCCATGGGCGCCCCGGACCGCGGCCTGCCGCCGCTGGAGCCGGCGCCCCGCGTCTATGTGCTTCAGCGCTGAGCCAGGGCGGGCGGCGCGGCGGCGGTCTCGACCACGGTGATCGAATAGGGCGGCAGGACGAGGCGCCCGTCCCCGGCGGCGATCGGCGCTGGCGGCTCGCTGCGCGTCGGGTGGCCGTCCAGCCCGGCGGCGCGCCAGGCGAACTGAGCGGCGCTGTACTGGCGCCCTGACAGGCGTCCGGCGAGCGGCGCCGTCCCGTCCGGACCGCGCACGGCGAAGCTCACCGCGTGCGCCGCCCGCCCGTCCCGGTTCAGCAGCATCATGGCCAGACGCCCGTCGGCCCGCTTCAGGGCGTAGGCGACCACCGTCGCGTCGGCGTCGCCCAGCACGCGGAAGGTCTCGTCCGTCCCTTGCGGTCCTGCCCAGTCCTGGGTGACGAGGCGCGCGGCCTGGAACGTCGGCAGCGGCCAGCGCGCGGCGCCGTCCCGGTCGGCGACCCAGGTCATCAGCTCGCCGTCGCCGGCGCAGGGCTTCTGGCCGTGGCCGTAGGGGCGGCCGGGCCCATAGCCGAACAGGAACGCCCCCTGCCCGCCCAGGGTCAGCCAGCGGGCCGGGATGTCGGCGTTGGCGAGCGCGCCGGGCAGCTCGACTTCGGCCTCGCCGGCGTAGGGCGAGAGGCCGTATTCGGTGACGAACCAGGGAATGCTGCGCGGCACGCCGTCGTGGTCGAGCCGGCGGGCGATGGCGTCGAGACCGGCCGAGGCCCGGCGCAGGCGCGGCCCCAGGTCGCCGCACAGGTTCTCCAGCGGATAGCGCTCGAACGAGAAGAAGCCGAGCTCCGACAGGCGTCCGCGCGCCTTCAGATAGGCGATCAGGCCCGCGTTCCAGGACCGCTCGGCCCCCGGCTGCAGCCAGACGTCGGTGGTGGCCGCCTGCAGGCTGGGCCCGCCGACGGTCAGGGCCGCATCGACCGCGTGCACGGCCGCGGCCGTCTCCAGGTAGAGGGCGCCGTAGTCCCGCGCCGACACCAGCTGGCCGTCCGGCTCCTCGCCCAGCTCGACGCGGGCGATCGGATAGCCGCGCCGGCGCAGGAAGCGGATCTCGGCGGCCGCGTTCTCGGGCGTGTCGTACAGGACCGGGACCGGAACCATCGCCGGCCGGCCGTTCGCCAGGCCGCTGGCGAACAGGCGGTCGAGCCCGGGCTGCTCGAGGCCCTCGTCGCGGTCGACCGCCCGGTGCCAGGGATCGGTCGAGGAGACGTAGATCACCGTCTGGCGGCGCCGGTCGGGCGCGTGGCGGATCGCGTCATGGAAGCCGTCGCTCCGCACGACGCCCAGGCCGAGTTCACGCACGGCATAGCCCATGGCGTCCCGGGGGTCCGTCGCGCCCGCCTCGGCCGTCCCGGACGAGGCCGACATCAGCACCCGGAAGAACCGCGCCCGCACCGGCATAGCCGCGAGCCGCAGCACCCCGTCGCCGCCCTGCCCGTCGCCGACGTCGCCCCCCGGGAAGGTCGCCCAGCGGCCCTCGTCGTCGTATTCGTCGGCGCCGGTCCAGTACTGCACCTCGAAGCGGGTGGCGTAGGGCCGCGCCCAGGCGATGCGCGCCGCATCCACTTCGACGGGGCCGTCGAAGCAGACCACGATCCACTGCGGATGGTCGTCGCCGGCGTAGCGGCGGTCGAGATAGGGGTTGGACTTCCAGAAGCTCCCGGCATCGCCGTCGTCGATGCGCGAGAAGCCGTCGTCGTTGGCCTGGTCGATGGTGTCGCCGCGCCGCGGCAGGCGGTAGCCCCACGACGTCAGGATCGGCGCCTTGGGATCGTCGCTGGAGGTCCAGTAGCCCTGCGCGTGCGCCGGATCGCTCCAGGTCCCCTCCGGCCCCCAGTGCCAGGCCTCGCCGGCCAGTTCCGTGCGCAGGCGGTAGGTCAGGGGCCCGAGCCCGGCCTCGCGCATGCGCGCCACGTTGTGCGCGGTGAAGAGCTCGTCGACGCCGCCCTTGCCGGTCCCGTCGATCCCCGCCCCGAGCGCCTCGGCCGCGTCGAAGCGGTTGGTCGGCCCGGACGCCAGGTCCACGACCAGCCGCTCGGAGACCGGCGCCCTGGCGGCGTCGGCCCGAGCGACGGCGGCCAGCGACAGACCGAAGACGAGGACGTGGTGTCGAAGCCGCATGGCGACTCTATTGCCGCGTGCCGGAACGCGGGTCGAGGGGCAGCTGCCGGCCCCGTCCGCCGGCCGGTTTTGCTTGACACCCGGTCCACGCGGGCCGATGCCCGGCCGAGCGCTCCGCCCCCGCCGGGACGGCGCGACAGGACCCGAAACCCCATGCCCAGCGACAGTCACAGTCGAAGGTCCGCGCCGCCGGGCGGTTGGTTGGGCTGACCTGAAGAGGTTGGTCCCCTGCCGCCGCCCCGACGGCCGGACGGCGGAGACCAGCCATGCAAGACCACCGCCCGGATGCGGGCTTCCCTTTCGATCTCGACCTCTACGCGGCGGTAATCGACGAACACGTCGCCGACATCGTCGCGCGTCTGAACGAGGCGGACCCGGAGGACGCCGCCGGCGTGCTGGCGCACTTCTCGCTCGAGCGCGAGATCGAGGTGTTCGACCGGCCCGAACTGGAGCGTGCCGAGGCGCTGCTGATCGCCCAGCCCGAGGGCCGGATCGGTCCCCTGCTGGCCGGCATGTCCGCCGACCGGGCGGCCGCCACGCTGCGCGCCCTGGACGGTGAGGCGCGCACCGCCTTGCTGGGGCGGGTCGACTTCGAGACCGCGGCGCAGCTGAAGCAACTGCTGGCCTACCGGCCCCACACCGCCGGAAGCATCATGACCACGGAATTCGTGAGCGTCCCGGCGGCCTGGACAGCGGCGCGGACGCTGGAGCACATCAAGGCGGTCGAGCACACGCGCGAGACGGTCTACGCCATCCACGTGACCGGTCCCTCGCGCGACCTGGTGCGCATCGTGACGCTGCGCCAGCTGATCAGCGCCCAGCCGGACGAAAGGATCGACCAGGTCGGACCGGGCCGCGAGCCGATCTGGGTGGGCCCCGACACCGACCGCGAGGAGGTCGCGCGCCTGATCTCGATCCACGACCTGCTGGCCGTGCCGGTGCTGAACCCACGTCGCCAGGTGCTGGGCATCGTCACCGTCGACGATGTGATCGACGCGATCATGGCCGAGAGCGCGGAGGACGTGCAGCGCTTCGGCGGCGTGGAGGCGCTGTCGGAGCCGTACCTCCAGACCGGCTTCGTGCAGATGATCGGCAAGCGCGCAGGCTGGCTGAGCATCCTGTTCGTCGGCGAGATGCTGACGGCCAACGCCATGCAGCACTTCGAGACCGAGCTCGAGAAGGCGGTGGTGCTGACCCTGTTCATCCCGCTGATCATGAGTTCGGGCGGCAACTCCGGCTCGCAGGCCACGTCGCTGCTGATCCGCGCTTTGGCGCTGGGACAGCTGCGGTTGCGCGACTGGTGGCGCGTGGCCGCGCGCGAGATCCCGGTCGGGGCGACGCTCGGCGCGATCCTGGGACTGATCGGCATGGCGCGCATCTGGGTGTGGCAGAGCGCCGGCTTCTTCGACTACGGCGCGCACTGGCCCCTGGTGGCCCTGACGGTGGGCGTGGGCCTGGTGGGCATCGTCACCTTCGGCTCGCTCTCGGGTTCGATGCTGCCGTTCGTTCTGAAGCGGCTCGGGTTCGACCCGGCCAGCGCCTCGGCCCCGTTCGTCGCCACGCTGGTCGATGTGACCGGGCTGGTGATCTACTTCAGCGTCGCGCTGCTGATCCTGAAAGGTACGCTCCTGTAGCGCGTCCGGGCCCGACCCTTGCGGAGTCCATAGGCCCGCCGGCGTGGGTTAGGCCCAACACAGAATCGCTGGGCGCCAGACGCTGGCGGCCCTGGCCGTCAGCCGCGCCGCGACCGCCGCCGGCTGGCGCAAAGGCGTCTCGGCGCAGCGGAACGCGCTCTAGATCTCGACCTGGCTGCCCAGCTCGATCACCCGGTTCACCGGCAGGTGGAAGGTGGTCATCGGCGTGGCGGAAAGGCGGGCCATGGCGGCGAACACCTGCTCTCGGCCCAGGCTGAGCCCCTTGCCCCGCACGGGAATCACGATCTGGCGGCTGAGGATGTAGGTGGTGGTCATGGGCTCGATGGTCTCGCCTTGCGCCTTGAGCCGGGCCAGGGCCGCGGGCACGTCGGGCTCCTCCATGAAGCCGTAGCGCACGATCACACGAGCCAGGCCCTCGCCGAGTTCGCTGAGTTCGACGCGCCGATCGTCCGTCACCCGCGGGGTCATCGCGGTCTCGACGGTCAGAAGATACACCCGACGGTGCAGGACGTGGTTGTGCTTGAGGTTGTGCAGCAGGGCCGGCGGCACGCCGTCCTTGCTGCTGGTCAGGTAGACCGCCAGGCCGGGCACGCGCGTCGCCTTGCCCGCCGAACGCAGGAAGAGGTCGATGGGCATCGCCCCCTTTTCCAGCTCCGCCGTGACCAGGACCCGTCCACGCCGCCAGGTGGCGAACAGGAAGGCCAGGAAAAGGGCGACGCCGGCCGGGAGCCAGCCGCCGTCCATGAACTTGGTCGCCGAAGCGGCGAACAGGGAGACGTCCAGCACCAGCAGGACGATGTAGAGAGGCGCGGCCCAGAGCGGGTTCCAGCGCCAGATGCGGAAGATGATGAAGCCGACGATCAGGGTCGTCAGCACCATGGTGGCGGTCACGGTGAGGCCGAAGGCGGCGGCCAGTCCCGACGACGAGCGGAAGCCGAGCACCAGGGCCGTGACGGCGACGAACAGCAGGCCGTTGACCCCCGGCGCATAGATCTGGCCCTGGGCTGCGCCCGAGGTGTGCAGGATGCGCATGCGCGGCAGGTATCCCAGCCGCACCGCCTGCTGGGTGATCGAGAAGGCGCCGCTGATGATCGACTGGCTGGCGACGATGGTGGCCAGCGAGGCCAGAACGACCAGGGGAACCAGGGCCACCGGGGGGGCCATGCGGAAGAACGGGGCGGCGATGGCGGCGGGGTCGCCCAGCACCAGGGCCGACTGCCCGGCATAGCACAGCAGCAGGGACGGGAGCCCCAGGAATAGCCAGGCGCGCCCGATGGGTATGCGTCCGAAGTGGCCCATGTCGGCGAACAGGGCTTCCGCCCCGGTGACCGCCAGGACGACGGTGCCCAGGGTGAAGAAGGCCCGGATCGGGTCGGCAAGCACGAACTCCATGGCGTAGGCGGGATTGACCGCCGCGAGCACCGAGGGACGGGCCAGCACCTGGCCGGCGCCGAGTACGGCGATGGTGACGAACCAGGCGGCCATGATCGGCCCGAACGCCACGCCCAGCGCGCCCGTTCCCCAGCGCTGGACGACGAACAGGGCCGCCACGATCGCCAGGGTGACGGGTATGACGTAGGCGGTCAGCCCGGCGTTCACCTCGGTCAGGCCTTCCACCGCCGACAGGATCGAAATCGCAGGGGTGATCATGGCGTCGCCGTAGAACAGCGCCGTCGCCAGCAGCGCCGCCGCCGCGATGAACGGCACGGCGCGCGACCGGGGCGTGACGCGGCGGATCAGGGCCAGCAGCGCGAAACTGCCTCCCTCCCCGCGGTTGTCCGCCCGCATGGTCACCAGCACGTACTTCATCGTGACAACCAGCAGCAGGGCCCATACCAGCATCGACAGCACGCCCAGCACGTGCGGCTCGTCGAGCGGAAGGCGGTGATGGCCGATGAAGCTCTCGCGGAAGGCGTAGAGCGGGCTGGTGCCGATGTCGCCGAACACGACCCCGGTGGCGGCCAGCGCAAGCCGCCAGATCCCCTGCCCCCTCTTCATGCCCCCCTCAGTCGTTGAAGCGGTAGCCGACGCCCGGTTCGGTGGCGATCAGCTTCGGATTGGCGGCGTCTTCCTCGATCTTCTGGCGCAGCTGGCCGATGAAGACGCGCAGGTACTGGACGTCCTCGACGTGCGCCGGCCCCCAGACCGCCGTGAGCAGCTGGCGATGGGTCAGCACCTTGCCGCCGCCTTCGACCAGCCGCGCCAGAAGGTCGTATTCCTTCGGCGACAGGTGCACCGGCTCGCCGTCGCGGGTGATGCGCCGGCGCTCCAGGTCGATGACGAGGCCGCCGACCTTGACCACGGGCTCCACGCCGTCGCGAAGCATGCGGTGGCGCAGCGCCACGCGAAGACGCGCCAGGAACTCCCCGATCCCGAACGGCTTTTCGACGTAGTCGTCGGCCCCGAGGTCGAGCGCGTCGATCTTCTCGGTCTCACGGTCGCGCGCCGACAGGATCAGGATCGGCCCGGCGTAGAACGCCCTCGCCTTCTCCAGGGCCGCCTTGCCGTCCATGTCGGGCAGGCCGAGGTCGAGCACCACGGCGTCGGGCGGCTTGCGGGCGATCTCGCGCAGCGCCGAGGTGGCGTCGTCGGCCCGCACCGGCTCGTAGCCCGCCGCCTCGAGCGCGGGGCCCAGGAAGCGGTGGATCTGCGGCTCGTCGTCGACGACCAGGATGCGGGGGCGGGAGGCGGTCATGGCGTCTCGTCTGTTCGGGCGCCGCTTCTAGAGCAGCATCGCCGGCGTGGGGATGTCCTTGGGCAGGCTGATCAGCACGCGCGTGCCGCGGCCGTTGGCGATCGGGCTGGCGGCGGCGATGCGCCCGCCCATGGCCTCGATGAAGCCCTTGGCGATGGCGAGGCCCAGGCCCGTGCCCTTCACGCGGTCGGAGGCTTCCTCCATGCGGCGGAACTTCTCGAACACGTGCTCCAGCTCCGTCGTCGGGATGCCGCGGCCCTCGTCCTCGATGCTGATCACCACGTTGTTGCGGTCCTCGTAGGCGGCCGCCTCGATGGTGGTGGCGTCGGGACTGTAGGCGATGGCGTTCTCCAGGATGTTGACCAGCACCTGCTCCAGGAGGCCCGGGTCCGCCTTGATCAAGGTCAGTTCGCGCGGGAAGTCGGTCACGAGGCGGCGCTGGCCGCGGCGGCGCTCGACCCGCTCCAGTGCCGCGCGCAGCACGTCGCGCGCGTCGATCCAGTCCTTGCGCGTGACCAGCGCGCCCCCCTCCAGGCGCGTCATGTCCAGCAGGTCGCCGACATAGCGGTTGAGCCGCTCGGCCTCCTCGCGGATCGAGACCAGCAGGTCGGCCTGGACCTTCTTATCCATGCCATTGCCGTAGTCGATCAGGGTCGTGGCGGCGCCGAGGACGGTGGCGAGCGGGGTCCTGAGGTCATGACTGATCGAGTTCAGCAGCGCTGAGCGCAAACGGTCGGTGCGCCGCAAAGCCTCGGCGTCGGCGGCGTCGGCGGCCAGTTCCGCCCGTTCCAGGGCCACCGCGCCCTGGTCGATCAGGGCGAGCACGAAACGCTCCTCGTCCACGCCCCGGCCCGAGGGCGCGATGGCGGCGACCCCGGCGCGCGCCTTCAGGCTCTGCAGCGGGTGGAAGGTCCAGGCGGCGTTGGGCAGGGTGCCGGTGCCGGCGCCGGCCGTCTCGCCCCGCTCCCAGGCCCAGCGCGCCGCGGCCATGTCGGGTGTCGAGAAGGCGGGCATGTCGGGCGAGCCGGCGGCGGGGACGATGTCGTGGTCGGCGGGCAGGAAGACGACAGCGCCGCCGCCGGTGGCCGCGGCGAGCTGTTCGGCGAGCGCCCTGGCCGCCTCGTCCTTCCGCGCCGCGCCGGACATCCGGCGGCTGGCGGCCAGCAGGGCGCCGACCGCGGCGGCGCGCTGGGTGGCGATGCGGGCCTGGTCGCGCACCCGGCCGGTGAGCCAGCCGGTGGTCATGGCGACGACGAAGAACACCAGGAAGGTCAGGACGTCCGCGGCGTGGCCGATCCAGATCGTCAGCCGCGGCTCGAGGAAGAAGAAGTTGTAGATGAAGGCCGACAGCGCCGCTGCGGTCACCGCCGGCCAGATGCCGTAGGCGGTGGCCGTGGCCAAGACGCTCAGGAGGAAGATCATCGCCAGGTTGGCGCCGCTGGTGACGCTGTCGACGCCGGTGGCGATCAGGCCGGCGACGCCCACCAGCACGACCGCCATGGCGTGCCCTCGCCAGTCGAACCGCACCGGCGCACGGGGAACGGCCGCGGCCTCCGGCGCCGCCTCGCCGCCCTCCGTGACCACATGCAGGGCCACGCCGCTGGCCCGCCGGACTAGGGCGTTGGACAGCGAGCGGCCGACGAGGTCGCGCCAGCGGCCCGTGCGCGGCTTGCCGACCACGATCTGGGTCACGTGGTTGCGCGCGGCGTAGTCGAGGATCGTCGAGACGAGGTCGTCGCCGGTCAGGGCCACGGTCGAGCCGCCGAGCTGCTCGGCGAGCTTCAGGGCGTCGGAGAGCTGGCCCGCGGCGTGGGCCGACGGCGGCGCGCGGTTCGGGCGCTCGACGTGGGCCACGGTCCAGGACGCGTCCATCATGTCGGCCATGCGCCGGCCGGTCCGCGCGAGCGCCGCCGCCATGGGATCGGCGCCGACCAGCACCAGGATCCGCTCACCCGCCGCCCAGGGCCCCTCGACCCCGGCCCGGCGCATGGCTCCGACCAGCTGCTGGTCCACGGTCTGGGCGGCGCGGCGCAGGGCCAGCTCGCGCAGGGCGGTGAGGTTCTCGACCTTGAAGAAGTTCTCGGCCGCCAGGCGCGCGGTCTCGGGGACGTAGACCTTGCCCTCGGTCATCCGCTGGCGGAGCTCGGCCGGGGTGATGTCGATCACCTCGATGTCGTCGGCGCCGTTCAGCACCTGGTCCGGCACCGTCTCGCGCTGGCGCACGCCGGTGATCTTCCAGACCACGTCGACGAGGCTCTCCAGGTGCTGGACGTTCAGGGTGGTCCAGACGTCGACCCCGGCGGCGACCAGCTCCTGGACGTCCTGCCAGCGCTTGGGATGGCGCGAGCCGGGGACGTTGGAATGGGCGTACTCGTCGACGAGCAGCAGCCCTGGCTTGCGGGCCAGGGCTGCGTCGATGTCGAACTCCATCAGGGTGCGGCCGCGGTACTCGATCGGCTTGCGCGGCAGCACCTCCAGACCGTCCAGCAAGGCCGCCGTCTCGGAGCGGCCATGGGTCTCGACCACGCCCACCAGCACGTCCGCCCCCTGGGCCTTCCGCCGGGCCGCCTGTTGCAGCATCTCGTAGGTCTTGCCGACCCCGGGCGACATCCCGAGGAAGACCTTCAGCCGGCCGCGCCCGGCGCGCTGGGCTTCCTTCAGCAGTGCATCCGGATCCGGGCGACGCGGCTCGTCGAGGGTCATGGCGGCGAAACG
>DASZQQ010000551.1:0-3870 GCA_035549595.1 Caulobacteraceae bacterium | reverse complement strand
CGCGTTCGCCTGCGCCCTGGCGCACGGGCCGCTCACGGGCTGGCGCCCGCTCGCACAGCCGTGGATCGCCCTCGTGGCGGCCGCGGCCATGGTTCCGCTCTACCTCGGCGCCGTGGCGCAGGCCAAGGTCTGGGGGGACGTCGTCAAGGCCGCCTTCGACTGCTACCTGCCCGATCTCGTCAAGCAGCTCGGCTACGCCGGGCCCAAGACGCCGGCCGAGGCCAAGGCCCTCTGGGGCGAGCTCAACGCCCTGTTCGTCTACCGCCAGTCGGTCGATCCGCTGAAGGCGCCGCTCGCGGGCGCCGTCCCGCCGCCGCACGACAACGGACTGGCCGGACTGCTGAAAAGCCTGCTCGGCCACAAGCCCTGACGCCCTTCGGACGCCCCGCCTCGGCCTCGTGGAGCGCCCGCGAGCCGGAGCTACTGGGCGACAGCGCCGGTCGAGCAGACGCCGTGGACGGTGTCGAGCCTGTAGCCCGGCGGGCACGTGGCCGCCTGGGACTTCAGGCAGAGGCCGAGGCTGGCGGTGTAGTCGTAGCCAGCCTGGCACTGCGGCGGAGAGGTGGCCGTCGAGACGCACTGGCTGGACGAGGCCGGCGCATAGCCGCTCGGACAGCTCGCCGGGACGGTGGGCTGGCTCGGCCCCTGACCCGGGGGCGCTCCAGGCCCGCCGCTCGAATTGGGCGCGCAGCCCTGGGGCGTGAGGTGGCGTCCGGCCGGGCAGCTCTTGCGCACCATCTGGGTGGAGACGCAGGTCTTGCGCGAGGCGTTCCAGGCGTAGGGGCCCGGGCAGGTCGGCGCCTGCGTCATCGCGCAGGCATGGACGACGCGGTTGTAGCTGTAGCCGGGCGGGCAGGTCGCCGGCGTCGTCGCCGCCTGCGCGCTGGAGGCGAATGCGACGCTGGCGAGCGCCGCCACGGCGCCGAGCGCGACGACCCTGGCGCGCGTGCCCGACACCGAACCTGATGGTCTGCTGCTCATGACGGGTTTCTCCCACCGGGGGCGATGCGATGCGGGGGCATTCTGTCGGCCCGCGCTGCGTCGCGCGCATTGAGGTGCGTCAAGCCCCCGCCAGCGTGCGAAGCCGTGGGTCTCCCGCCCCGCCGCGGGACTGGATGCTGCGGCGCCGCATGATAAGGAGGGCGCCATGAGCGACCTCTTCTTCGACCTGCGCGCGACGCACAATCCGCACCGCTGGTACCTGCCGTTGACGCCCGACGTCTGCGTCGGCCCGCCCGGCCAGATGTTCATGTTCGGCGGCGTGGGCCTGGCCGCCGCGATCGGGGCCATGGAACGCACCTGCGAGCGCCCTGTGATCTGGGCGACGGCGCAGTACCTGAGCTATGCGCGCCCGCCGTCGGTCGTCGACCTGGACGTCTGGGTGCCGGCCGAGGGCAAGTACAACAGCCAGGCCCGCGTCATCGGCCACGTCGACGACAAGGAGATCCTCACCGTCAACGCCGCGCTCGGAAGCCGCAAGAGCGAGATCTCGCGCCAGTGGATCGAGGCGCCGGCAGTGGCCAAACCCCTGGACTGTCCCCAGGGCGAGCACTGGCGCTCGGACGAGACCGACCTGCACAGCCGCATCGAGGTGCGCGTGGCGCAGGGCCGCTATGGCGACGCGCACATGGGCCCGGCCGCCGCGGACGGGCGCCTGGTGCTGTGGATCCGGCCGCGCGACAGCCGTTACGCCATCGACTCCAGCATGCTGGCGGTGATCGCCGACCACGTGCCGTCGGGCATCGGCAACGCGCTGGGCCTGAACGGCGGCGGCAACAGCCTCGACAACACCATCCGCATCCGCCGCATCGCGCGCACCGAATGGGTGCTGTGCGACATCCGCATCCACGGCATCCACGGCGGCTTCGCGCACGGCGACATGTACATGTTCGCCGAGGACGGAGAGCTGATGGCCACAGCCAGCCAGTCGGTGATCGTGCGCGTGCGCGAGGACCGCACGGACCGCTGAGCCGCTATGTCATTCCGAGTTGACTTGGCGTAGCGGCCAGCGTCATCTTCGCCGCAACTGAACAGTGATAAGCGCGGGGAAGAGGCGATGGCCGACGGATCGATCGTGATCTCGAAGGAGGCGCGCGAGGCGGCCTATGGCGTGCCGCTGGACCAGCTCAATCCCGCCCAGCCGGCGCTTTTCCAGGCCGACGCCATGTGGCCGATCTTCGAGCGGCTGAGGCGCGAGGACCCGGTGCACTACACCGCCGAGAGCGACTACGGCGCCTTCTGGTCGATCACCAAATTCAACGACATCATGGCGGTGGACACCAACCACCAGGCGTTCTCGTCCGAGGCCAGCCTCGGCGGCATCAACATCGCCGGCCAGGGCGGCCCCGAGGGCTTCCTGCCGATGTTCATCGCCATGGATCCGCCCAAGCACGACGTGCAGCGCAAGACGGTCAGCCCCATCGTCTCGCCGCACAACCTGCAGCTCCTGGAGCCCCTGATCCGCGAGCGCGCCGGCCTGATCCTCGACGGCCTGCCGATCGGCGAGGAATTCGACTGGGTCGACAAGGTGTCGAAGGAGCTGACGGCCATGACCCTGGCCACCCTCTTCGACTTCCCGTTCGAGGAGCGGCGCAAGCTGACCCTGTGGTCCGACGCCGTCACCGCGGTGCCCGGCCAGAGCTTCCTGAAAACCTTCGACGAGAAGCGCGCCCTGATCCAGGAGTGCTTCGCCCGCTTCGGGGCGCTGTGGAACGAGCGCGTCAACAGCCCGCCGCGCGGCGACCTGATCTCGATGCTGGCGCACGGCGAGGCGACGCGGAACATGGATCCGCGCGAGTACCACGGCAACGTGCTGCTGCTGATCGTCGGCGGCAACGACACCACGCGCAACACGATCTCCGGCAGTGTCCTGGCGCTGAACCAGAACCCGGATCAGTACGACAAGCTGCGCGCGAACCCGGACCTGATCCCGTCGATGGTCTCCGAGACGATCCGCTGGCAGACGCCGCTGGCGCACATGCGCCGCACCGCGGTGGCGGACGTCGAGCTCGGCGGCAAGACCATCCGCAAGGGCGACAAGGTGATCATGTGGTACGTCTCGGGCAACCGCGACGACGAGGTGATCGAGAACCCGAACGCCTACATCATCGACCGCGAGCGGCCGCGGCATCACATCTCGTTCGGCTTCGGCATCCACCGCTGCGTCGGCAACCGCCTGGCCGAGCTGCAGCTGAAGATCATCTGGGAAGAGATCCTCAAGCGCTTCCCGACCGTCCAGGTGGTCGGCGAGCCCAAGCGCACCTGGTCGGTGTTCGTGAAGGGCTACGAGGAACTGCCGGTGGTGATCCCGCGCCGCGTTTAGCGGCTGCGCGGGCTCAGAAAATCCGGGTGACCGCGGCGGCCAGGCAGGCGAGCGCGGCCGCGCACGCGAAGCCTATCGCGGCGCACTTGATGTAGAACAGGGTCAGGACGTTCATCACGGCGCGCCCCTATACCTAAGCGTGCAGCGGCTCCACCACTGCGCGTCCGGTCGCAGGGCGTTTCGCCGCATGGCTGTGGCGAGGGGCGGTGGCCGAGATCATCGAGATCAGCGATCCGGACGATCGACGCATCGCCGACTATCGCCACGTGCGCGACCGCGATCTTGTGGGCCGCGAGGGCCTGTTCGTCGCCGAGGGCGAGGTGGTGCTGCGCGTCCTGGCCCGGAACCCGCGACACGAGACTCTGTCGCTGCTGATCGCCGCCCAGCGCCTGGACGCCCAGGCCGACCTGGTCGCCGCCTTCCCGCCGCAGACGCCCGTCTATGCCGCGAGCCAGGCGGTGATGGACGCCGTCGTCGGCTTTCCGATCCATCGCGGCCTCCTCGGGATCGGCCGGCGCGCGGCGTCGCCGCCGGCGCGCGAGGCGCTG
>DASZQQ010000550.1:0-14680 GCA_035549595.1 Caulobacteraceae bacterium | reverse complement strand
GGCGGCGTCTCGGAGATCACCTTCACCCCGGCGATCTTCGACAGGGCGTAGCCGAACACCTGGGCGATCACGAGGGCGGTCTTGTACTTGACCAGCACCGCCGGCGCGGTGGCGTAGGTCGCGACCGTGAACGGCTTGCGGTAGGCGTACATGGCGAAATAGGCGCCGAACGCCATCAGCCCGCCGTAGAGGCCGAACGCCCAGTCCGGCGCGCGGCCGAGCCATGCGCGGGCGCGGGCGATGAAGGCCGGCGTCGCCGCCGGGGCGGCCAGGGCGGTCATGCCGTGGCGATCCGGCCGGCGATCTCGTGCACCACCGGCAGCAGGTGCGAGACGTCGTCGATGACGAAGTCCGCGCCGGCGGCCCGCAGCAGGGCGGCCGACCGCTCGACGCGCCGGAGCCGGTCGTCCGGGTCGAGCGCCAGGAACGCCTCCCGGTCCAGGCCCACGCCGTTGCCCGAGGCCGCCAGGCCGACCGTCCAGCAGCCGGCGAGCCGGCCCTCCTCGATGCCGACCGGGGCGTCGTCGACCTTGATGCAGGCGCGCGCCGGCCAGGCGTCGAGCGCGATCAGGGCCTTCCAGGTCATCAGCGGCGCCGGGCGCCCGCTCGGTGTCTCGCCGGCGCAGACCACCAGCTCGGGCGCATAGCCCTGCTCGGCCGCGCGCGGCAGGATCGCGGCCATCATCTCGCGCGTGTAGCCGGTGCCCGAGCCGATGCGCACGCCCAGCGCCGCCAGCGCCTCGGCGGTCTCGGCCGCGCCGGGGATCAGGGTCGCGCTCTCGGCGGCCGCCTGCGCCATGGCCGGCTCCAGCCGGGCGTAGAGCCGCGCCACGTCCTCCTCGCCGGGCGCGCGGCCCTTCGCGGCCGTCCAGCGCGCGGCGACGCCGGGCTCGGCGAGAAGGGCGCGCAGGTGGTCCAGCTTGGCCTTGCCCATGTCGGCGCGGGCCTCGGCCGTGGAGATCGGCGCCCCCTCGGCCTCGAACACCGCCGTCAGCGCCCGCACCGGGGCGGTGCAGCCGAAGTCGACCATCGTCCCGGCCCAGTCGAACACGACCGCCTTCACGGGAAAGCTCATGCCTTCATCTCCATCGCTTCGACGCCCAGGAAGTCACCCAGCACCTGCTCGGCGATGCCGAAGCCGGTCGAGGCGCCCGTGCCGCTGGTGACGATCACCAGGCGCACCCCCGCCTCGGGGGCGTGCGCCAGCCAGGTGCGCTCGTCGGCGACGGCGTAGACGCCGGTCCAGCGCTCCAGCACCGCCGGCGCCGGACGCCCCAGAGCGCGCTCGAACTCGGCCAGGATCGCCGCCTCCGCCGCCGCGGGCGCGAACGGCGGCGGCAGGTCCGCATAGTGGTGGCTGTCGCCGACGATCAGGCCGCCGTCGGCCCCCTGGGCGACGATCAGGTGCACGCCGTGCTCGAAGCACTCGGGGTGCTCGGCCCTCAGCTTCGCGTCCAGGGTCCGCGCCTCGGGCAGATCGGCGTAGCCGCGGTAGCGCGCCAGGCTCAGGTCCGACATCAGCGCCGACGGCAGGCGCAGCCCCGGATCGGCCAGCTTCAGCATGGAGAGGCGGCAGCGCGTCAGCCCGTGCCCCGCGATCGCGTCCGGATAGAGGGTCGAGAAGTCGTCGCCCGGGCAGACCACGGTCGCGCTCGCCTCGACGACGCCTCGCGAGGTGCGCAGAGCCGGTGGCGCGGCCTCGTAGACCACCGTCCCGGGCATCATGACGACGCCCATGGCCTCGGCCAGCCAGGCCGTCAGCGCCGGTATGGCCGTGCGCGATTCCACGCGCAGCTCGTGCGGGCTGAAGAGGGCGGCCTTCAGGTCGGCGCTCCCGAGGCCGCCGGTGCGGGCGCAGAAGGCCGCGGCGTCAAGCCGCTCGCAGCCCTCGCCCATCTCGGTGGCGAGGAAGGCCTCGATCACCGCCGCGGCCTCGTCCGAGCGCGCCGTCAGCAGGAGGCCGCGGTGGTCGACCGGGATGCCGGCCGCCGGCGCGACCTCGGCCCAGACGTCGCGCGTGCGCCGCGCCAGGCGCCAGCTCTCGCCGCGCTGCTGGCCGGTGACGGTGATGAAGCCGAAGTTGCGGATCGAGGCGCCGTTGGCGCGCACGTCGCGCTCGATCACGACGACGCGAAGGCCCGCCCGCGCGGCCACGTAGGCGTGCGCCAGGCCGACGACGCCGCCGCCCACCACCGCCAGGTCGAAACCTTTCGCCACCCGCCGAAAACCCCCGTCCGCGGCCGCGCGGGGGCGCGGTCCGTCGCCGGGTCGATAGCGGCGCGGCATGACAGTACGGCTACAGGGATGTGACGGCCGGCGCGGGCGTGGGTAGCGATCCCGTTGACTGCGCAGGCGCCGGGCGCACTCTGCCGCCGAAACAAGCCTTGGCGGGAGGAACGCCGATGGACGACGCGAAGAAACCGCCGGGCCTTGGCCGCCGGCTGTTCATCTTCCGCGCCAGCGCGATCATTGCGGCGGCCGCGCCGGGCCTGGCGGCGGCCAGGGGCGCGATGCCGGAAACCGAGGGTGGCGACCCAGGCTTCGGCCACCAGGACGACCGCCGCGGCGGCGGGACGGACCGGGGCGGCGGCGGCCAGCGCGGCGGCCGTGAAAATCGCGGCGACCGCGGCTTCCACCACCAGGACGACCGCGAGGGCGGCGGCCAGGACGTTCCCGTCGCGCGCGGCGGCCGGGAGAACAAGGGCGACCGCGGCTTCCACCACCAGGACGACCGCGAGAACGGGGGCCAGGATATTCCGGTCGCCCGGGGCGGCCGCGAGAACAAGGGCGATCGCGGCTTCCATCACCAGGACGACCGCGCCAACGGTGGGCAGGATGTTCCTGTCGCGCGCGGCGGCGGCGAGGGCGGCGACCGCGGCTTCCACCACCAGGACCGGCGACCCGGCGGCTACCAGGACAGCTACGCCGGCCGTCCGGACGGCGGCGACCCGGGCTTCGGCCACCAGGACGACCGCCGCGGCGGCGAGATGGACAACTATCGCCACCGCCGGGGCGGCTGACCTGGCCGCGCACGCCACCACGGCCGCCGAACGCGCCGCGGCCCCTTCCACCCCGCGCTCCCTGGCCGAGGAGGTCTGGAGCCTGGCGTTCGGCGACCTGCCGCTCCAGGCCGGTTTCGACCTGCGCCTCGGCCAGGAGGTCCGGCATTTCGCCTTCGACGATCCGAACCGGTACAAGGGCCTCTGCAGCCTGGACGCCCTCGACGCCTTCCTGCGCACCGACGCGGCGCGCACGCCCCGGGTGGTCCTCACCGACTCCAGCCGCGAAGGCTTCGCGGCCGTGCCCTACGACGACTTCACGGTCGACGGCGGCGACATCATCGACCTGCCGCGGCTGTTCGCCCTGCACGACGCCGGCGCGACCGTGGTGTTCTCGCAGATGCACGAGGTGCTGGCCCCGGTCGGCCGCTTCTGCCGCGGGCTCGAGCGCATCTTCCTGCACCCGGTCCAGTGCAACATCTACCTGACCCCGGCCGGGGCGCAGGGCTTTCGCGCCCACTACGACGCCCACGACGTCCTCGTCCTGCAGGTGCAGGGCCAGAAGCTGTGGCGCTGGTGGGAGGCGCCCTACGCGCCCTTCGCCAACCCCGCGACGCGGTGGAACGGGGCCGCGAGCCCGCCGAAGCCCGACGACGAGCCCGTCTCGCGCCTGCTGCGGCCCGGCGAGGCGATCTACATGCCGCGCGGGGTGATGCACGAGGCGCCGGCCCAGGGCGGCGAGGCGTCGCTTCACCTGACCATCGGCCTCCTCGGCTATAGCTGGGCCGACGTGCTGCGCCGGGCCCTGAACGCGCTGGAAACGCAGGCCGAGCCGCTGCGCCAGGCGTTCCCGAGCTGGCGGCTGGCCGAGGGCGCCCTGCCGGACGATCTCGTCGGCGCGGCCGCCGAGCGCCTGGCCCTGGTCGGCTCGCACGCGGGCCTCGAGGTGATGGCCCAGCAGCTGCTCGCCTCTCTCGCCCGCTCGCAGGCGCCGATGCTGGGCCGGGGCCTCGCCGCGCCCGTGGTCGAGCCGGAGGGCAGGCTGGTGCTGTGCGAGAGTGTCCACCACGTCGTCGCACCGCGTCCCGAGGGCGGGGCCGAGCTGCGCTGGGCCGGCGGCGTCCTGCCGCTGACGGGCGACGAGTTCGGCTGGCTGTCGAGGCTGGCCGAGGGCGCCGCGCCCGCAGAGCTCGGCGGCGACGAGGCCGTCGCCTTCTGCCGCAGGCTGGCCGCCGCCGGCCTGCTGGTCCCCGAACCGGGCGCCTGACCGCCGTCGAGCCCCGGCGCCAACCGAGGCGCGGCGGGGCTGCGCGCGGCGACGCTGGCGCCGAAGGACCTGATCTGGAGCGGGTCGAGTGGGAACCGGTTTTCCGCTATCGATCCGAACCTAACGTGATCTGGCTAGGCTTCGCCGTCGTCCGGCCCGGGCTCGACCGTGGTCACCGGCACGCCGGCTTCGGCCAGAATGCGCTCGGCGGTGGCGAAGCTCGCCGTCCAGCGCGTGTGGCGGTGTCCGGGATGGGGCAGGCGGTAGATGCGCGCGACCCCGGCCTGGATCAGCAGCTTGGCGCACTCGGCGCACGGCGTCAGCGTCGTGAACAGGGCCGCGCCCTGCACCGACCGCGTCGCGTTCAGCACCGCGTTCATCTCGGCGTGGATCATCCGCGGCAGCTTCTCGTCCGGGTCGGCCAGCAGCGCCGGGTCGTCGGGGATGCGGTCGGGAAAGCCGTTGAAGCCCAGGCCGATCACGCGCTTGCGCTCGTCCACCAGCACCGCGCCGACGCCGCCCTTCGGGTCCTTCGACCACGACGCCACCTCCCGCGCCAGGCGCAGGAAGCGTCTCGTCCACGTCGGTGACAGGTCCTGCATCGCTCCGCCGCCAGCCCTCGTCCGCTCCGACGCTTAGACCGCCGAATCGCTGACCGCCAATCGAAAGCGAGGCTGGCGCGAGACTAGCGCGGCCGGAGCAGGGCGCTGATCCGCGTCAGCAGCGTGCGGTTGCTGAAGGGCTTGGCGAGGAAGTCGGCGGCGCCGAGCGCCCGCGCCCGCCTGGCGTCGTCCTGGCCGTAGCGGGCGGTCAGCACCAGGATCGGCGGCGCAGGTCCGGGGCGGTCGCGCACGGCCTCGAGCACCTGGAAGCCGTCGACGGCCGGGAGGTTGATGTCCAGCACGACGGCGTCGGGCGGCGGATCGGCCGTCATCGCCGCCAGGCCCGCCCTGCCGTCGTTCGCCACGACCACCTCGTAGTCCGCCGCCTCGAGCAGCGCCTCCAGCAGCTCGGCCAGCGCCGGATCGTCGTCGATGACCAGGATCCTCGGCATCAGCCGCCCCCACTTTCGTCGTTCTGCAGCCGCTTCAGATCGTTGATGTCGTCGAGGACGAACAGCCGTTCGCACGGACCGCCCTCGCGGTCGTACAGTGTCGTCACGGTCGCGCGCATCCAGGCATAGCCGCCGCTCTCGGTGCGCAGCCGCACCTCGGCCGCGCCCGGGCCACTGGGGCCGTCCCACCGGGCGAGCGCGCGCAGGCTCGCCTGATCGTCGGGATGGCCGAACGCCGGCAGCGGCCGGCCGATCAGGTCCTCCGGCGCATGGCCCAGCCGCCTGACGGCGGGATTGCAGTAAAGGATCGTGCCCGACAGTCCCGCGCCGATCACCAGCGACGGCGTCGTCTCCATCAGCGCCTTCTGCCGCTCCAGGTCGGACGCGCCGTTCCGGCGCTTGCGATACTCGCTGGCGGTCATGCCGTAGGCCTGGTGGAACCAGCGCGAAAAGGTGCTGAGGCCCGAGAAGCCGAGGAACTCCGCGACGTCCGAAAGGCTGCGGTCCGCGCGCCCGATCTGCGTCTCGACCAGTTCGCGGCGGGCGCGGTCCAGCAGGTCGGAAAAGTTGATCCCGTGCGCCTGGAGGCGGCGATGCACCGTCCGGCGATCGACCCCCTGCTCGAGCGCCATGCGTTCGAGGGTGCAGTCGCCGTCGAGCACCAGCCGCACGGCCATGTCCTCGAGGTCGGTCAGCGAATTGGCCCCGGCGCGGCCGGCGCGCTCGGCGATGAACTGCTCGATGCGCTTGAGGGCGGCCGGGTCGGCGGTCGGCAGCGGATAGCAGGCGTCGCCCTGCTCGATCACCACGCAGTTGGCTTCCGCGCCGAACTCCACCTGGCCGAAGAAGTCGGCGTAGGGCCGGTCGTTCCGGGGGCGCTGGATCGCGAAGCGGGTCAGCCAGGGCCGCCAGTCCGGACCCAGGAACTCGCGCAGCTGCAGGACCGAGGCGGCCAGCATCGCCGCGGTCAGGTGGCGGTTGTTGTTGAGCCCGAGGTGGCGGAAGCCGCGCTTCCAGATCAGAAGCTCGCCCACCTCCTCGATCTCGTGCGTCTCCAGCTCGTTCTGCAGGCGCACGTTCCTGCAGTAGAAGCGCAGCGCGCCGCCCAGCGTCGGCTGGGCGCGCATGGCGATGCGCAGGGGCGCCGTCACCAGGTGGCCCATCAACTGGTGCCCGGTCTGGGCGACCACGATGCCGATGTCGTCGCGGCCCGTGAGCGCCGCCAGCGTGTTGAACCCGCGCAGGACCTGGTCGGGGCTGGCCCTGGCCTCGGGGTCGATGGGGATGTCCGGGGGGAGGCCCGCCGCAGGCGCGAAGCGGCTCCAGGGCAGGTCCATGTTCCGCGCGGTCTCCGCGATGCTGATGAGCACGCGGCTGCGCAGGGTCGTTTCGCCCGACGGCCGCGGGCGCGGCGCGGTCCGGGGAATCAGTTCTTCCGGGCCGCCGCTCACGCCGTTGCGTCCTCCGTCGCTTGGCAATTAAGGACTGGATGGGCTGCGGCCGCAACCTTGTCGCCAAAGGGACAGGATGTCGCAGCCTGGGCCGACCTCGCGCCCCATTCTGCAAAACTCCTGCCGCGTGGAGGCAAAGCGCGATCGCGCCGGCCCTGCTAGAAATCAACGTCGGGGGGCCCGATGCGGGCCGGGACGAAAGCGACGGGGAGAGTAACGGTGCCGACGGCCTGCGGACGCGACGGATGTACGCCCATCGGGGGCGTTCTCGATCGGCTGGGCATCGCCGAACTGGAAGTCGTGTGCTGCATGGCGTGCGGCGACGAGCCGGCCGCCATCGCCCGGTACCTCAGGCTCCCCGAACGGACGGTCCGCGCCACGATCCGGCGCACGGTCGCCCGCCTGGGGCTGGCCGACACCGCCTCCCTGCGCCTGATGGCCGAGACCCTCCTCGGCGACGCCCGCCTGGCGGCCTGACGACCGGACGCGACGGCGCCGCCCGGCCTGCGGCGGCCTCCGCCTCCGGCAATGGCCATCAAGCTCCGTTGGGGAACTGGCGCACCCGACACGATTCGAACGTGTGACCTTTGCCTTCGGAGGGCAACGCTCTATCCAGCTGAGCTACGGGTGCTTCTGGCCAGGAGGGCGGGACGTGTAGCCGAAGCGGGGCCTGCGCGCAAACCTCGCGTCGGGCGCCGCGTCAGGCCGGCGAGGGCTCCGGCTCAAGCGGCGTAGGTCAGGGAGACGAAGACGTCCTCCAGGTCCGGGTCCTCGGTGCGCAGGTCCTTGATGTGGACGCCCGCGGCGCGGACGGCGGCCAGGACCTGTTCGACGCCGGCCTCGGCGGTCTTGAAGGTGACGGCGAGGTCGCCGCCGGGCCTGAGGCGGGCCTCGAACGGGGCGAGGTCGGGCGGGGCGGCGAGCGGGGTCTCGGGGGTGACGATCACCGAGCGGCTGTCGAGGCGGCGCAGAAGCTGGCTCGTCGGCTCGCAGGCCACCACCTGGCCGCGGTTGACGATGGCGATGGTGTCGCACAGCTCCTCGGCTTCCTCGAGGTAGTGCGTGGTCAAGACGATGGTCACGCCCTGGCGGTTCAGCTCGACCACATAGTTCCACAGCTGGCGGCGAAGCTCGACGTCGACGCCGGCGGTGGGCTCGTCGAGGATCAGCACCGGCGGGCGGTGGACCATGGCCTTGGCCACCATCAGGCGCCGCTTCATGCCGCCCGACAGCTGGCGCACATAGGCGCGCGACTTGTCGGCGAGGCCGAGGGCCGAGAGCAGCTCGTCGGAATGGCGGTCCTTGGCCGGCACGCCGTAGAGGCCGGCCTGGACCTCGAGCGATTCGCGCGGGGTGAAGAACGGGTCGGCGGCGATCTCCTGGGGCACCACGCCGATCGCGGCGCGGGCGTCGCGCGGATGGGCGTCGATGTCGCGGCCCCAGATCTTCACCTGGCCGGACGTCTTCCTGGTCATCCCGGCCAGGATGTTGATGAACGTCGACTTGCCGGCGCCGTTGGGGCCCAGCAGGCCGAAGATCGAGCCGCGCGGGATCTTCAGGTCGATCCCCTTCAGCGCCTGCATCGCCGGCGCCGTCTTGGTGGCGGGGTAGGTCTTGACGAGGGCGCTGGCCTCGATCGCGTACTCGGGTAGGTCCATGTCGCCCCTTCGGCGGCGCCTTCATTGACGGGGCGCTTGCTGCTCGCATACCTAGGCGCCGGCGGCCCCGCCGCCAAGCCCGAGGACGCGAACGAAGACCATGGCGCGCAAGCCCAAAGCCCAAACCGAGCCGATGCCGGCCAAGCCCGAGCTGACGGGGCCCGGCCCCGTGCCGGAACTGGTCACCGTGCGCTCGCGCCGGGTCGCCTGCGACGGCGTCGGCGGCGCGCTCGGCCATCCGCGCGTGTGGCTGGAGATGGGCGAGGCCGACTTCGTCGAATGCCCCTACTGCGACCGCCGCTTCGTCCTGGCCGCCGGCTCCGAAGGCGCCGAAAGCGAGCGCCTCGCCCCCGGCGTCTACGAAGGCTCCCACGGGCACTGAGCCTTTGCCGGCGAAGCCGGCGCTGGTTTTTTCGAACCACGAAAGACACGAAAAGACACGAAAGCGCCGTGGCCGGCCTCGGCCGTCTGCGCCTTGAAGCGACGCTCGTCCCTGTGGCGGCGGCGACAGCGCCTTTCGTGTCCTTTCGCGAATTTTGTTGTTCCAAAATCGACGGCGCTGACGCGCCAACTTGCGTCGGGCCCTGGCCGCCGAGGCCGGCGGTTCTGTTTCACCACAAAGGGGCACAGAGGGGCACAGAGGTGTTCCCAAGGCTCGTCCTGCCCCCTCTGTGAACCTCCGTGTGCCTCTGTGCCCTCTGTGGTCGACGGCGGCCTGGACGCTGGCGCCGGCTTCGCCGGCAGGGGCGCGGGCCTGTCAGCAACGGCCATGCGCCCAGGTGACCGGCCCGGCGCCAGGGCCTATCTTGCGGGGATGACCGATACGCTGGCCGACGCGCCCCAGGAGGCGCCCGAGACCCTGGACGAGATTCCGCGCCCCGTGACCCAGGACGGGCCGTCTCAGCGGCTCTACATCGTCGACGGGTCGGGGTTCATCTTCCGGGCGTTCCACGCCCTGCCGCCGCTGACGCGCAAGACCGACGGCCTGCCGGTGGGGGCGGTGCAGGGCTTCTGCAACATGCTGTGGAAGCTGATCGTCGACATGAAGGCCGCGCCGGACGCGCCGACCCACCTGGCGGTGGTGTTCGACCACTCCGAGCAGACGTTCCGCAACCGGCTCTACGCCGACTACAAGGCCCACCGGCCGCCGCCGCCCGAGGATCTGGTCCCGCAGTTCCCGCTGGTGCGCGAGGCGACGCGGGCGTTCGGCGTGCCGTGCCTGGAGCTGCCCGGCTACGAGGCCGACGACATCATCGCCGCCTACGCCTGCCACGTGCGCGACGCCGGCGGCGAGGTGGTGATCGTCTCGTCCGACAAGGACCTGATGCAGCTGGTCGGCGACCGGGTGTCGATGCTCGACACGATGAAGAACGTCCGCATCGGCCCGCCGCAGGTGTTCGAAAAGTTCGGCGTCAGCCCCGACAAGGTGGTCGACGTCCAGGCCCTGTGCGGCGATTCCGTCGACAATGTCCCCGGCGCCCCCGGCATCGGCGTCAAGACCGCCTCGGCCCTGATCAACGAATACGGCGACCTCGACTCGCTGCTCGCCCGCGCCGGCGAGATCAAGCAGGACAAGCGCCGCCAGACCCTGATCGACTTCGCCGACCAGATCCGGCTGTCGCGCCAGCTGGTGCAGCTCGACTGCGAGACGCCGCTGCCTGAGCCGATGGACGACCTGGTGGTGCGCGCCCCAGACCCGGCGACGCTGGGCGCCTTCCTGGAGGCGATGGAGTTCCGCTCCCTGGCGCGGCGGGTCGGCGAGGCGGGCGGTGGCAGGCCGGCGCCCCTGCCGGTCCAGGCGCCGGCGCCCACGCCGCTGCCCGAGGCGACGCAGCAGGTGTTCGACACCAGCGTCTACGCCTGCGTCCGGGACCTCGCGACCCTGGAGGCCTGGATCGCACGGGCGCGCAATGTCGGCATCGTCGCCTTCGACACCGAGACCGACGCCCTGTCGTCGGCCACGGCCGGCCTCTGCGGCGTTTCGCTGGCCGTGGCCCCCGGCGAGGCCTGCTACATCCCGCTCGGCCACGCGCCCGAGGACCAGGGCCTGGAGCTGGAGACCCGCGCCAGCCTCGACCAGATACCGCTGGAGCAGGCGATCGCCGCCCTGAAGCCGCTGCTGGAGGACCCGGCGGTCCTGAAGGTGGCGCACAACGCCAAGTACGACATCGGCGTGCTGTCGCGGTACGGCGTGGCGGTCGCGCCGGTCGACGACACCATGCTGATCTCGTACGTGCTGGAAGCGGGCCTGCACAACCACGGCATGGACGAGCTCTCCGAACTGTGGCTGGGCCACCAGCCGATCAGCTTCAAGCAGGTGGCCGGGACCGGCAAGGCGCAGAAGAGCTTCAAGCACGTGCCGCTCGACGCGGCGACCTGCTACGCGGCCGAGGACGCCGACGTCACCCTGCGGCTCTACAACCTCCTGCGCCCGCGCCTGCAGCGCGAGGGCCTGCTGACGGTCTACGAGACGCTGGAGCGCAAGATGCCGGCGGTGCTGGCGCAGATGGAATGCGCCGGCGTCCGGGTCGACCCCGAGCGCCTGCGCCTGCTCTCCAACGACTTCTCCATGCGCATGGCCGAGATGGAGGCCGAGGCCCAGAAGCTGGCCGGGCGGCCGTTCAACCTCGGCAGCCCCAAGCAGATCGGCGACGTGCTGTTCGGCGAGCTCGGCCTGCCGGGCGGCAAGAAGACCGCCACCGGCGTCTGGAGCACCGACGCCAGCGTGCTGGAGCGCCTGGCCGCCGAAGGCCACCCCCTGCCGCGGGCCCTGCTCGACTGGCGCCAGCTGTCGAAGCTGAAGGGCACCTACACCGACGCCCTGGTCCAGGCGATCAGCCCGGCGACGGGCCGGGTGCACACCTCCTATGCGCTCGCCTCGACCACCACCGGGCGGCTGTCGTCGAACGATCCCAACCTGCAGAACATTCCCGTGCGGACCGAGGAGGGGCGCAAGATCCGCCGCGCCTTCGTGGCCGAGCCGGGCAACGTCCTGATCAGCGCCGACTACAGCCAGATCGAGCTGAGGCTGCTGGCCCACATCGGCGACATCCCGCAGCTGAAGAAGGCGTTCCTGGAGGGCGCCGACATCCACGCGGCGACCGCCTCGGAAATGTTCGGCGTGCCGATCGAGGGCATGTCGTCGGAGACCCGCCGCCGGGCCAAGGCGATCAACTTCGGCATCATCTACGGCATCAGCGCCTTCGGCCTCGCCAACCAGCTGTCGATCCCGCAGGACGAGGCGGGGGCCTACATCAAGACCTACTTCGAGCGCTTCCCCGGCATCCGCGCCTACATGGACCGCATGCGCGCCCTGGTGCGCGAGCAGGGGTACGTGACGACGCTGTTCGGCCGCAAGGTGAACATCCCCATGATCCGCTCCAAGTCGGTGGGCGAGCGGCAGTTCGCCGAGCGCGCGGCGATCAACGCCCCGATCCAGGGCGCGGCGGCCGACGTGATGCGCCGGGCGATGATCCGCATGCCGGGGGCGCTGAAGGACGCGGGCCTGAAGGCGCGCATGCTGATGCAGGTGCACGACGAACTCGTGTTCGAGGCCCCCGAGGCCGAGGCCGAGGCGGTCTGCGCGACCGCCCGCATGGTCATGGAGCACGCCGCCGAGCCGGCCGTGCACTTCTCCGTCCCCCTCGTCGTCGACGCCCGCGCCGCCCCCAACTGGGACGAGGCGCACTGACCCCTGTTGGAAAGGTCCCTCACCGCCGGTGAGCGCGCCGCCCTGAGCCCGGGGCTGGCCGAGGCGCTGGACGCGGCGGGCGCGGCGCCGGTGCTGAGGGACGCAGCCCATCCCGGTGCCCGGATCGCCGCGCTCTGGCGCGGGTCGGTCCCGATCCTCACCCGCGGCGACGTGATCTGGTGGCCGGGCGCGCCGGACGACCTGTCGGCTCCAGGCCTGGAGCGGGCGATGGCGGTGCTGCAGCACGAGCTGCAGCACGTGCTCGACTACCGCCAGGGGCTGCTCACGGGCCTCGGCTACCTCGCGAACCCCAGGAACTGGATCTACGGCTTCGATCTCGGCGAGGGGCGGGCGTGGGCGGCCTGGGGCGCCGAGCAGCGCGCGTCGATGGCCGAACGGCTGTGGCTGGCCGAACGCGGCCTCGCCCATGTGGCCGAGCGGGCGGCGCTGGCGTCGGTGATCCCTTGGACGCGGGATGACGGGGCGCGGGATGCCGGGGCGCGGGGAACCTGAGCCGAAGGGTCGCGTTCGTCCGGCAAACCGGAGGAGAGCCCCATGAAACCGCTGCTGCTGTGGCTGCTCGGCATCCCGCTGCCCATCGTCATCCTGCTGTTCATGTTCCACATCGTCCACTGACGGCCAGGGCGGAATCCTGCCCAGACGCCGACGCCCCGCCTTGACCTGAGGGCGGGGCTCGAAGACCAGTCTCAATCCTGACGCTTGCCGACCCTATGGCGGGGCGGCGCCTGTGCGAGGAGGCAGACTTGGCCGACGACGTCCTGATCGGGTTCTCCGACAAGCCCCTTCACCTGCGGCTCGACCGGGCCAACCGGCATGGGGTCGTGGCCGGCGCCACCGGCACCGGCAAGACGGTGACGCTGCAGGTCCTGGCCCAGGGCCTGTCCGACGCCGGGGTGCCGGTGTTCGCCGCCGACGTGAAGGGCGACCTCTGCGGCATCGCCATGCCGGGGACGCCGAACGACAAGATGCTGGCCCGGGCCCGGACCATGAGCCTGGACCTGAGGCCCGCCGCCCCTCCGGTCGTGTTCTGGGACCTGTTCGGCCAGAAGGGCCATCCGATGCGGGCGACCGTCTCGGAGATGGGCCCGACGCTGACCGCGCGGCTGCTGGACCTCAACGACGTGCAGGAGGGGGTGCTGACCATCGCCTTCCACGTCGCCGACCAGGAGGGGCTGCTGCTCCTCGACCTGAAGGACCTGCAGGCGGCGCTGCGCTACGTCGTCGAGCACGCCAAGGACATCGGCGCCCAGTACGGCAACGTCGCCCCGGCCACGGTCGGCACCATCCAGCGCAAGCTGCTGACGCTGGAGAGCGAGGGCGGGGCGCATCTCTTCGGCGAGCCGGCCCTGAAGCTGGCGGACCTGATGCGCGTCGACGACGAGGGCAAGGGCTACGTCAACATCCTGGCCGCCGACACCCTGGTCCAGAGTCCGAAGGTCTATTCGACCTTCCTGCTTTGGCTGCTGTCGGAGCTGTTCGAGGAGCTGCCCGAGGTCGGCGATCCGGAGAAGCCGAAGCTGGTGTTCTTCTTCGACGAGGCGCACCTCCTCTTCAACGACGCCCCCAAGGCGCTGCTGGAGAAGATCGAGCAGGTGGTGCGCCTGATCCGCTCCAAGGGCGTCGGGGTCTACTTCGTGACCCAGAGCCCGGCCGACATCCCCGACACCGTGCTCGCCCAGCTCGGCAACCGCGTGCAGCACGCGCTGCGCGCCTACACCCCGGCCGAACAGAAGGGGCTGAAGGCCGCGGCCCAGTCGTTCCGCGCCAACCCGGCCTTCGACACCGCCGAGACCATCCAGGCCCTTGGCGTCGGCGAGGCCCTGGTGTCGGTGCTGGACGAGAAGGGCGCGCCGACCATGGTCGAGAAGGCCCTGATCCGGCCGCCGGCCTCGCGCCTGGGGCCGATCACGCCGCAGGAGCGGTCCGACATCATGGCCGTCAGCCCCGTGGCCGGGGTCTACGACCAGACCCTGGACCGGCAGTCGGCGTTCGAGGTGCTGCAGCAGCGCGGCCAGCAGGCGGCGGCCCAGGCCGAGGCCCACCGCCAGGTCGACCAGGTGGAGACCCGCGCCGAGACCACCTACCGCCGGGCCGCGCCGCGGGCGTCGGGCCGGGAGTCCCTGGCCGAAGCCTTCGCCAAGACCCTGATCCGCACCGTCGCCTCCCAGGCCGGCCGCGAGATCATGCGCGGGCTCTTGGGCGGTATCGCGAGGCGCTGAAGCGACGTCGGTGGAAGAACGGGACCGCTGAGGACGCGGGCGGGCCGCTTTTTTCCGGACCACGAACCACACGAACCACACGAACGGGCCGCGGCCGTCTTCGCCTTCCCAGCCTGACTCGCCGCCGTCCCTAGGGATGCGGAGATGAGCGCGTTCGTGTGGTTCGTGTGGTTCGTGGTTCCAAGACCTGGAGCCGTGCCGCCGGCCGAGGCCTCCGGCCGCGAGATCATGCGCGGGCTGCTGGGTGGTATCGCCCGGCGCTGAACACCCCCACCCACCCGCTCTCCCTCGCGAAAGCGAGGGCCCCGGCGGTTTTTCGG
>DASZQQ010000549.1:0-35506 GCA_035549595.1 Caulobacteraceae bacterium | reverse complement strand
GCGTGGGGAGAAGGGACGCCAGAGGTCACCCGGTCCTGTCCTCCAGGCTACTGACGCTCCGCACGCTGTCGACCAAAGCCAAATGCGATGCCCCTCTGGGGGAAGAGTCTGCGTCGCCGCCTTGCCTTACCCATTTCGTGCAAGACCGGCGGTTCTGCCGCAGCCGGGCTGGACCGTCCGGTAATCCTTTCGGCCTATGGCGGGGGCATGAACGACCGGACCGTCCGCCGCCTCACCGCCCTCGAGCAGTCGGGGTCGACCGCGCGGGTCTTGAACCTGGCCTCGACCCACCGGCGCCATCCGGACGACCGGGAGCTGGCGGCCGCGCCGTTCTTCCAGCATCCGCAGCTCGACCGCTGCATCATCCTCAAGCACCGGCTGCGGCAGAACGAATACGAGATGTTCACGACGCCCAGGCCGACGGCGACCAAGGTCATGCTGCCGATCGACGGCAAGGACCTGAAGCTGGGCGCGCGCTACTTCTTCGTCGGCCAGCGCGACTTCGACGACGTGACCGGCGAGGCGTTCGGTGACGCCCTGAGGCCCGGCAAGCGCGACCGCCAGGTGCTGGACCTGATCGACAGCCTGCCCTCGCTCGACCCGTTCCTGCTGCGCGAGCATCTGAAGCGGCACGGGGTCGAGCCCGCACGCGCCTATTTCAACATCTCCGAAGCCGACGTGCAGAAGATGTACGAGTTCGTGCGCAAGGAGCTGATGTCGCTCGTCACCCTGTCCTTCAACGCCGACTACGGCGCGGCCGCCTACGCCTCCAAGCTGGTCGACAAGCTGCTGTCGAATTCGCCGGACGCCGATTTCGAGCCCCTGCGCGACACCCTGAAGCTGAAGGACCAGGAGTACCTTGACGGCGTCTTCTGCTGGCGCGGCTTCCTCTACTACAAGTGGGTGCTGTCGACCCTGAACGAGCAGGTGGCCAAGGTCGTCGTCGACATCGACCTCATCCAGCCGCGCGGTCCCAGGGACCCGGAAGCCGCGGCCTACATCCCCGCCGCGCGCACGCGCATCCTGGTCGCGATCGAGCATACCCGCGTGGCCGTCGCCGAGATGCTGGCGGTCTACGACAAGGCCTATCAGGCGATGACCGGCGAGGGCCAGCCGGGCGCCTTCCGCGAGTTCCTGCTGGCGGCGCCGGACATGTTCACGCGGCTGGGCGAACAGCTGGGCGCCCTGCAGCACATCGTCAGCTTCTGGCGCTACCGCTTCCAGGGCCACGGCGGGCGCATGGTCGGCGGCTCGGAGCTGATGGACATCCTGCTCGACTTCGAAGACAGCCTCGCCTTCGCCCCCGCCGACCCCGGCCAGCGCGCGGCCTGATCTTAGCCTGGACCACCGGGGCGGCCGTCGGCGCCGCTTTTCACCACCAAGGACACGAAGGACACCAAGGGCACGAAGGCGTCGGCGCTGAACGCGCGCGCTCTAACTGGCGATCGCGGTCTGGCTGGCGCGCAAGGCGCGCCGATCAAGCCGTCGCAGCGGACACCCAAAAGGCCCAGGAGGCACGGCCCCCTTCGTGTCCTTCGTGTCCTTCGTGGTCCAACATCGGCCTGCGCCGCCGCCGCAGACCCGCCAGCAATTCACCCACCGCCGTTGATGTTGATCTTCTGGCCGTTGGCGTAGGGGTTGGCGGAGGAGACCAGCCAGGTCACCGCGGCCGCCACGTCCTCGGGAGTCGAGACGCGGCCGAAGGGCGAGCGGGCGTCCAGTTCGTGGATGTCGTCGATGCCGGTGGTGGCCTTGGTCAGGCGCTTTCCCATCTCGGTCACCGTCAGGCTGGGGGCGACGATGTTGCAGCGGATGCCGTGCTGGCGCTCCTCCTTGGCCAGCGTCAGGGCCAGGGCCTCCATGGCCGCCTTGCCCATGTTGTAGGGCCCGCCGCGGGCGGCGTTGCCCAGGGTCGCCACCGACGAGATCATGATGATGTCGCCGCGCCCGCGCCCGCGCATCGACGGGATGACCAGCTTGGACAGGTAGTGCGGGCCGAAGGCGTGCACGCGCACCACCCGCTCCATCTCGGCCGGGTCGGTGTCGGCCACCGACTGGCCGCGGCTGGCGATGCCGGCGTTGTTCACCAGGATGTCGATGTGGCCGAAGTCCTTCAGGACGTCGGCGACCATGGCCTGGTCCTCGTCCCAGTTCTCCACCGACGCCGAATAGGCCCTGGCCTTGCGGCCCAGCGCCTGGATCTCCTTCACCGTCTCCTCGGCGGCGTCGGCGTCGCGCCGGAAGTTCACCGCGATGTCCGCGCCGGCCTCGGCCAGCGACAGGGCGATCGCCTTGCCGATCCCCCGGCTCCCCCCGGTCACCAGCGCCACGCGCCCGGACAGATCGATCTTCATGGGCTTCCTCTCCGTTGTCCCGTTTCCCACGACCTATCGGCGGCGCCGTCCCGTAAGCCAAGCGCCGCGGAAGCGGCGCGGCCGCTTTCGACCACAGAGGACACAGAGGGACACAGAGGTCACAGAGGCGTTGCGGCCGATCCGCTTCTCTTCTCTGTGCACCTCTGTGTCCCTCTGTGTCCTCTGTGGTGAATCGAGACGTCCAACAGCCCAGCTTCGCCGGGAAGGGGCACTACAACATGGCCTTGGCCATCAGTTTCTGGGTCAGTTGCTGGCAGTTGGCCTGGTCGGGGAGGGCGCTCATGCGCTGGATCATGCCGACGAAGATCAGGTCGTTTTCCGGGTCGACCCAGAACCAGGTGCCGGCTGCGCCGTCCCACTGGAACGAGCCCTTGCCGACCGGGATGCCGGCCGCGTCCGGATCGACGAACACCGCGCAGTCGAAGCCGTGGCCGAAGCCGGGGCGGATCTGCTGGGCGCCGACGCCGAAGCCCTCGGTCAGCATCCAATCGGGCAGGTGGTTCGCGCTCATCAGCCGCACGGCGTCCTCGGAGACCACGCGCACGCCGCCGAGCTCGCCGCGGTTCAGCAGCATCTGGGCGAAGCGGGCGTAGTCGTCGAGCGTGCTGACGAGGCCCCCGCCGCCGGACGCCAGGGTCGGCGGCGAGAGGTTGTCGCCCAGGAACGGCGGCCGCTCGAGCGGCACGAGCCCGCGGCTCTCGCTCGAGCGATAGAGGGTGGCCAGCCGCGCGCGCTTGGCCTCGGGGACGAAGAAGCCGGTGTCGACCATGCCCAGCGGGCCGAAGAGGCGCTCCTGGTAGACCTCGGCGAGGCTCTGGCCGGTCAGGCGCTCGACGATCGCGCCCTGCACGTCCATCGAGAGGCTGTAGAGCCACTTCGTTCCGGGCTGGTAGGCGAGAGGCAGCCTGGCTAGGCGCCCCACGAACTCATCCAGCCCCTTGGCCTGCCACAGCCCGATCTCCTGGGCGGCCTTGTCGTACGGCTCCTCCGAGAAGCCGTAGGAGAAGCCGGCCGTGTGCGTCATCAGCTCGCGCATGGTGGCGGGACGTTCGGCCGGCTCGGTCAGGATCTCGCCGTCGCCGCCCAGGCCGGCGAACACCTTCAGGCCGGAGAGCTCCGGCAGGTGCTTCTCGATCGGATCGTCCGGCGACCACAGGCCCTGGTCCCACAGGGTCATCATGGCGACGCCGGTGACCGGCTTGGTCATCGAATAGATGCGGAAGATGGTGTCGAGGGCCACCGGTTCGCCGCTGGCGAGGTCCTTCCTGCCGATCACGCCGCGCCGGGCGATGCGGCCGTGGCGAGCGACCAGCCAGGCGGCGCCGGCGAGCTCGCCCGCGTCGACCAGCCGCGTCAGGCGCTCGTGCACCGCATCGAGCCGCGCGCCCGACAGCCCCGCCGCCTCCTCCGTGCTCTCGGCCAGATCCCGCGCCATCCGTTCCTCCTGCTGTTCTTTCGGAGAACTCTGCGGTTCCAACAGGTCCGCGTCTACCGGTCAGCGAACCGCTGGGCTGGCGAAGGCCGCATTTTCACCACGGAGCACACGAAGCACACGAAGAGTCAGAGCCAAACGCGGCTTCGCGTCAGGGGTCAGAGTTCATCGTCATTGGCGCGCTTCGCGCGCCCTCGAACAGGACTCCAGCGCCCGCCGACGGACCGGGCGACGTCAGCCCCTTCGTGTGCTTCGTGTGCTTCGTGGTTCAAATCGGCGGCGCCGTTGCGCCAAGGCGAGCCGGCCGGCCACCGAAAATGAGGTGACCCAGGGTGCGTCCCGTTGCGTCAATGGGTGCAAAGGCGATTGCCTAAGCCCGCCGGGCCGTCGAAATTAGGACGCGTATCAAGAACGGCGTCAGCAGGAGAGGAAGAACCAGATGCTCAAGACGCGTCTCACCGAGATGTTCGGGGTCGAGACCCCCCTCGTTATGGGCGGCATGACCGGGGTCGGCTACGCCGAGCTGGTGTCCGCGGTGGCCAACGCCGGCGCGCTCGGCTTCATCGTCGCGCACCTGTTCCCGACGGCCGAGGAACTGCACGCCGAGATCAAGAAGTGCCGCGACCTGACGGACAAGCCGTTCGGCGTGAACCTGACCCTGCTGCCGTCGCTGAACCCGATCCCCTACGACGAATACCGCCGCGCGATCATCGAGAGCGGCATCAAGATCGTCGAGACCGCCGGCCGCAGCCCGGTCGACCACCTGCCCGACTTCAAGGCCAATGGCGTCAAGGTGATCCACAAGTGCACCTCGGTCCGCCACTCGGTGACGGCCGCGCGCCTGGGCGTCGACGTGATCAGCATCGACGGCTTCGAGTGCGCCGGTCACCCCGGCGAGGACGACATCGGCCTGATCGTGCTGCTGCCGGCGACGGTGGACGCGGTGGACGTGCCGGTGATCGCCTCGGGCGGCATGGCCGACGGCCGCAGCCTGGTGGCCGCCCTCGCCCTCGGCGCCGACGGCGTCAACATGGGCACGCGCTTCATGGCCACCAAGGAGTGCCAGATCCACGAGAACGTGAAGCAGGGCATCGTCAAGGGCACCGAGCGCGACACGCTGCTGATCAACCGCACCCTGCGCAACACCTCGCGCGTGGCCCGCAACGCCATCTCCGAGGAGGTCGCGCGCATCCAGCAGGACGTGACCAAGACCATCGAGGACGTGCGCGAGCTGGTGGCCGGCGTGCGCGGCCGGGCCAATGTGCTGAAGGCCGGCGACCTCGACGGCGGCATCTGGACCGTCGGCCAGAGCCAGGCCCTGGTGCACGACATCCCGACCTGCAAGGAGCTGGTGGCCAACATCATGAAGCAGGCCGACGAGGTCATCACCGCGCGCCTCGACAAGATGGAAGCCGGCGCCGAGGCCAAGCCGGCCCGCGTTCCGCTGCCGGCGTAACGACGACTGGCCGACCGGGCGGGAGCCGCGTGCTCCCGCCTGGCGCCGGCGCCTGCCCCTTTTCGACGCCAAGTCCGCCAAGGACGCCAAGACGCCAAGGGGCGCTGCGACGCGGAAGCGTCGCGATCGCTTTGACTGGGCGCTTCGCGCCTCGACGGGCGACCTCAGCTTCTTGGCGTCTTGGCGTCCTTGGCGAGCTTGGCGTCAAAAGGGCTGCGCCGCAGACTGTCCGTGCGACGCCAGATCAGTCCGCGTCCGGCGCGGGATCTTGCTCCGCCGGCGGCAGGACGTCCGGGTCGAGAACCCCCTCGCGCAGGTAGCGGTCGACGCGGCCGAGCAGGCCCTTCGCCTCGTCCATGGCCGCCGCGAACACGCCTTCGTTCAGGCGACGGCCCAGGACGCGCTCCGGCAGCGCGGGACCCCGGATATGAACGCGCGCCTGGCCGTTGCGGCCGCGGGGGGTCTCGCCGTCGTTCACGACGAAGAACTGGATGTCCAGACGCGGCCGCGGATCGCGCAGGTCCCATACGAATTCGAGCGCCTCGGACCTGCCCTCGCGGCGGCGGACGAAGACGTGCGGCCCCCCGCGGCGATAGTAGGGCGGAAACTCCGGATGCCGCGCCAGCGGCTCGAAGCCGAGCGCCTCTGCGGCCGGGTGAAGCTCGCGCCGCACGCGCGCCTCGAAGGCTTCGCGGAACGTGCGGTTGGCCTTCTGCCGCAGTCCGCCCAGCCCCCGCCGCCGCGGCTCGACGATGCGGAACGCCGTCTGCGGCGGCAGGACCTCGCTGAAGCCGAAGCCGCAGATCGCCTGCGACAGGCCGAGCGCAACATGGTGCCGCCAGTGCGGCTCGTCCGCGTCGCGCGAGGCCTCGACGACGGCGTTCAGCGCCGCCGGCGGCGAGCCTTCGACCGCAAGCTCCGTCGGCCCGTCCTCGCCCGAGTAGGTCACCGCCCAGATCATGTCGCCGGACCGCCAGAACGAGGCGATGCTGGTCGCCAGTTCGCCGCAGGCGCGGCACCCGATCGCCTCGCCCAGAGCCGACAGGCGCTGCAGCCGCCAGCCCAGGGCGAAGTCGAAGTCCGCGCCGTGGAGGACCAGCGTCCAGCCGCCCGGCAGGTCGGCGCACTCGAACGCGTAGCGCCCGCCGAAGCTGGCGTCGCCCGTCTCGACCAGGCCCAGGCTCGACAGCACCGCCGCCCGTCCGGCGCCCTTCACCGCGATCCAGCTCGCCTGCTCCATCTCCCCTCCCCCAAACAGGCGGCGTCAGGCGGCGTAGAGGGCGGGATGCAGGTTCGGCTGTGCCGAGCCGTCGCGCAGATGCCGGTCGACCGCGGCCAGCAACGTCAGCCCGCGCTCGACCTCGGCCGGCGCCGCCGCCTCGTCCAGCTTGCGCCCCGTCAGCCGTTGCAGCAGCGACGGCCGGTTGGGGACGAAGGCGACGCCGGGCGCCCCGGCCCGGAAGACGCCGCCCTCGACCACGAAGAAGCGGATGGCGACGAAGGGCGCGTTGTCCGAGACGCTCCAGTTCAGCTCGATGATCTCGGCGCGCTCGCCCCGCAGCCGCACCAGCACGTTCATCGCCCCGAACCGGTGATAGCGCAGGTAGTCCGGGTGGCGCCCCGCGGGCTCGAAGCCCAGCGCCTCGGCCGCCGGGAACAGCCGCGATCGCACCAGGGCCGTGAACCGCTCGCGGTAGGCCCGCAGCGCCGCCTGGGCCTCGCCCGCCTTGCCCGTCCGCACCGGCTCCACGGCGCGCCAGGCCGTCTCCGGCGGCAGGCGGCCGCCCTCCGGATCGAAGCCGCAGACGGCGCCCGAGAGTCCGGTCGGGACCTCGAACAGGTGGTCGACCTCGTCGCCCGCCGCCTCCGCCTCGTCCTGGAGGCGCCCCTGCCGCTCTGCGATCTCGGCCAGCGCCGACGGCGCCTCGCCCTCGACGGCCAGATTGCGCACGTCCTTGTCCAGATTATGGGTCACCGACCAGACACGGCGCCCCTCGCGCCAGCCCTCGGCGGCGCTGACCATCACCGTGTCCCAGGTCCGCCCGCAGACCGCTTCGCCAGCGGCCGACAGCGCCTGCAGCCGCGCCGCCGTCGCGTAGTCGAAATCGCCGTTGGCGACGACGACGGCCCACCCGTCCAGCTCGGCCGCACAGGGCCCCATGTCCCCGCCGAAGTCGAACTCCCCCGTCTCGACCAGCCCAAGCCGCTCCAGCATCTCGCCCACCGGCCGCCCCTCGACCGCAATCCAGCTCCGCTTCTGGCCCATCGCCCTCCCCTCATCCGGCAAAGCACAACGTTACATTGTGCAATCGAAGCCGCAACGTCAAGAACATAACAAGAACGTTGAGCGTCAGCTTGCGCAAATGTCCCCTCCGCCTTTGCGCTGGCGATGAATCAAAGGTCGCCCCACGGTTGTCGCCCGACGCCGACCGCGTGTCGGTCAAGCCAGCAGGGGGTTGCGTATTGGGGGACAGCATCGGCGACCGGTTGCGGCGCCTGGACGAAGCGAAAGACGCCTGGCTTCGGCAACAGGCGGCCGACTTCGGACAGTTCACAGATGGCCTCGAAGCGGGGGCAGAGAAGGCCTGGCGGACGGCGACGGGCGATGCCCCTCGCCCGCCGCAGCGCGGGATGGACATGCCGTTGCGCGGCCCGATCCCTCAGAGGCGAGCGACGCCGTCGCCTTCGCCTGTTCCCGGCCACGTCTACGCTCCCGTGCAGATGCCCCGAGCGGGCACCGTTCGTCGGAGCGGTCTGCCGGAACCCCTGCTCCAGGCGGACACTGTTCTGCGCTCAGCGGCAAACGTGGCTTCCTTCGATACAGCCGACCCGATTTCCGCGGCCCTCACTGCCCTGACAGAGCCGGGCGGTCTTGGGGGCTGGCAGGAGCGATACCGCGCCGCCCTGGCCGACGAACGCGCCCGCGACAGCTACGACGCCATTCACCGTCCTATCGCGCAAAAGACCGGTCAGGTGCTCGGAACCGGTTTGAGCTTCCTGGAAAGCGGTCCCGTCAAGGGTGCCGCCCTCCTCAAACGACTGCCAGGCGCGGCGAAGCTGACAGCCCGCGAAGCGGCCGCGGCCATGGCTGCGGCAGGCCTCACCAACGCAGGCGTTCAGGCCGCATCCGACCTCGCGTCTGGTCGCAGACTGTCATGGGCAGATGAAGGCGGGGCCTTTTTGGGTGGCGCCATCAGCGCTCCCCCCACCTACGTTCTAGGCCCAGCACGAGGCAGCGCGGTGACGGGGTGGGTCACGTCGGCCGCGCAGGATGCTCTCAACGGCAGACCCGTCTCCCTGGACCGCGCGGGCAAGGCCGCCATCGCCGGCCGGTTGTTCGGCGCGGCCGCCGGCGGCGCTGCGAAGCGCACAGCCAACGCCCTCTCACCTCAGGCCAAGGGCCGCCTCGGAGAGGCCATGGGGGCCGGTAAGAGCGCGATCAATGGCCGGTGGCGTGAGGCAGGTCCGAAGGCTCGGGATCCGCTTCCGAATGGCAAGTACTGGGTCCCGGACGGGACAAGCGAAGACGTGCGGTTCGAAGACAAGTTCGGTCCGAGTGCGCGCCTCAGCCCCAATCAGAGAGCCGCCCAGGCGGCGCTCGGCGACAGGTTCCAGCTCTACCACTTCCTGCCCGATGACGTCGGTGGACTGATCGGCATGCCGGCCGGCAGCATCGGGGCGGCGGTGGGCCCCAGCCAGGATCGCTAGACCACTTCGGATATCGGCTGACGCCGTCCTCGCCTGCCTGGCGCACTGGCCAAGGGACCTGGACGCGTCAGCCCGCCGCCACTTTGCGCAGGCCCGCCGCGTCGAGCACGGCCACCTGGCCGTACGTCCGCGCCACCAGGCCCGCGCGGGCGAACTCGCCCAGGAAGGCGTTGACGCTCTTGCGGCTGAGGCCGGTCATCTCGGCCAGGGCTTGCTGGGTGAGGCCGAGCGTGCCGTCGCCGCCGCGCGCCAGACGCTCCAGCCGCGCCGCCAAGCGCTGGCGCGGCGGCAGGGCGGCCGCCTCGGCGGCCATCTGCACGAGGCCGCGAAGCTGAAGGTAGAGCAGGGAGGCGACCGCCTGCCAGATGTGCGGCCGCGTGGCGGCGATCCGCCCCAGCGAGCGGTCCGGGACCACGAGCACGAGGCTCTCCCCCACGCTGACCGCCGTCGTCAGCCGCGGCCCGCCGCCCAGGCGCACGGTCTGGCCGAGCGCGGCCCCGGCGCCGACCTGGTTGATCAGCACCTCGCGGTCGCCGGGGGCCTGGGCGAAGACCTGCAGCGCCCCTTCCACCACCACCAGCACGCCGGTGTCGTCGTCGCCCTCGGCGTGGGACCACTGGCCGGGCGCGAGCGCGACGAGCCGCCCCTCGGCCATCAGCGGATCCACGAGGTCGCCGCCGGGCCCCTTCAGCCAGGCCTGCGCGGCCAGCATCGCCCGCGCCGTCGCTCGCCGCGCATCGTCCATCCCAGGACTGTAACGAAAGTTACAATCTACCGCCACCCCCGGCCTATGCTTCGAAGCAACACGTCCCGCCGGAGGAACCCCATGTCCGCTTCCCTGACCGCCATCGCCGCCGCCCAAACCGCGCCGCAGCTGACCCTGACCCCGGTCGGCGGCTGCGGCGTCCTCGCCGAGGGCTTCGACGCCCGCACGGCCGGCGAGGCCGAGATCGACGCCCTGCGCGAGGCGGTGTTCCAGCGCGGCGTGGTGTTCCTGCACGGCGAGGTGCTGAGCCCGGAGCAGCAGATCGCCTTCGCCCGCCGCCTGGGGCCGATCGTCGTCAACCGCTACTTCCCCAAGACCGAGCGCTATCCCGAGATCGCCAAGGTCGAGAAGACCGAGACCCAGGTGGTGAACATCGGCGGCGGCTGGCACACCGACCACAGCTACGACGCCGCGCCGGCGATGGGCTCGGTGCTGATGGCGGTGGAGACCCCGCCGAGCGGCGGCGACACCCTGTTCGCCGACATGTACGCCGCCTGGGACGCGCTCTCCGACGGCTTCAAGGCCATGCTGGCGCCGCTGAAGGCCCGCCACGCCAGCGCCCACGTGTTCGGCGAGGCCGGCGCCTACGCGCGCACCGACCGCGCCGAGCTCTCGGGCCACGCCGACACGCCCGAGGCGGTCCACCCGGTGGCGATCACCCACCCGCGCACCGGCCGCAAGGCGCTCTACGTGAACCCGGCCTTCACCACGGGCATCGTCGGCCTCGCGCCCGACGAGAGCGCGGCGATCCTGGGCTTCCTCTACGCCCACGCGGTAAAGCCCCGGTTCGTCAGCCGCTTCAGCTGGCGCCCCGGCTCCATGGCCCTCTGGGACAACCGCTGCACCTGGCACCACGCCCTGAACGACTACCAGGGCCAGCGCCGGCTGATGCACCGCATCACGCTGGACGGGGAGGCGTTGGGGTAGGGGAGGAAGGAGCGCGCATAAGCGATCATCGTCAGCGCTCTACGGGACGTCACCTGAAAGCCGCGGCAACTCGTTGAACTGGTGAGCCGGGGGCGGCGAAGGAAGGGTCCATTCCAGCGTCGTCGCACCTTCACCCCATGGATTGGCCTCCGCCCTTCGCCGGCGCACGGCCGCTTCGGCTACGGCGATCAGGAAGATGAGCACGCCCGCCATGGTTATCAGGTAGCCAAACGACTCCACGCCGTTCCAGAACGAGAAGGCGCTCGGGAAGTCGACGGTGCGGCGCGGCATGCCTTGCAGCCCGAGAAAGTGCATCGGAAAGAAGACAATGTTCACGCCGATGAACATCGTCCAGAAGTGCAGCGCTCCGAGCACTTCGTTGTATTTGACGCCCCACATCTTCTCGAACCAGTAGTAGAAACCGGCAAAGATCGCGAACACGGCCCCGAGGCTGAGCACGTAGTGGAAGTGGGCGATCACATAGTAGGTGTCATGCAGGGAGTAGTCGATGCCAGCGCCGGCGAGGGCGACACCGGTGACGCCGCCGATGGTGAACAGGAAGATGAATCCGATCGCGAAGAGCAGCGGGGTCTTGAAGTCGAGTGAACCGCCCCACATCGTCGCGATCCAGGAGAACACCTTCACGCCGGTCGGAACGGCGATGACCATCGACGCGGCTGTGAAGTAGGCCTCCAGGCTCATGGGCATGCCTACCGTGAACATGTGGTGGGCCCAGACGATGAAGCCGACGAAACCGATGGCGATCATGGCGTAGACCATCGCGAGGTAGCCGAACACCGGCTTGCGCGAGAAGGTCGCCGTGATGTGGCTGACGATCCCGAAGGCCGGCAGGATCATGATGTAGACCTCGGGGTGTCCGAAGAACCAGAACAGGTGCTGGTACATGACCGGGTCGCCCCCGCCGGCCGGATCGAAGAAGTGCGTGCCGAAGTTGCGGTCGGTGAACAGCATGGTGATGGCGCCGGCCAGCACGGGCAGGGACACCAGCAGCATGAGGGCCGTGACCAGCATCGACCAAACGAACAGCGGCATGCGGTGGAGCGTCATGCCCGGCGCGCGCATGTTGAAGATGGTCGTGATGAAGTTGATGGCGCCGAGGATGGAACTGGCGCCGGCCATGTGGACGGACAGGATCACGAGGTCCATGGCCGGACCCACATGCCCCGATGTCGACAGCGGCGCGTACATCGTCCAGCCGCCGCCGAAGCCGCGACCGGGCCCGCCGTCGATGAAGAAGGACGTGGAGAACAGGACGAACGATCCCGCCAACAGCCAGAAGCTTATGTTGTTCAGGCGTGGGAAGGCCATGTCCGGCGCCCCGATCATGATCGGCACGAACCAGTTTCCGAAGCCGCCGATCAGGGCCGGCATCAGGGTGAAGAAGATCATGACCAGCGCATGGGCCGTGACGACGGCGTTGTAGCCGTGCCGGGAGCCCTCGATCAGGCCGAGCTGGGCGGCCAGCGAGCCGGGACGGAAGACCTGGATGCCCGGCTCGGCGAGTTCCCAGCGGATCAGCCCGGACAGGGCCCCTCCCCAGAGGCCCGCGGCGATCGCGAACAGGATGTAGAGCGTTCCGATGTCCTTGTGGTTGGTCGAGAACAGCCAGCGGGCGACAAACGACGGCCGGCTTTCCGGCGACCTGAGCCGTGGCGCAGCGACATCCGACATGGCCATTCACCCCTGCGCGTTGAAAGATGCACGAGAAATACATCTTTCTCGCCGTCTCGCAATTGAAATGTATCGTGCGACGATCTAACGGTGCGGGAGATCGCTGCCGACCGGCCGCGACGCTCTTGCGAGGAAGGCCCCATGATCGTCCTGCCGAATCTCCCCTATCCGCATTCGGCTCTCGAGCCGGTCATCTCCGAGACGACAATGCGAACCCATCACGGCAAGCATCACGCCCGGTATGTGGACGTGACCAACACACTGCTCGCCGAGGCAGGCGCGTCTTCTGAGGATCTCGAGGCCATCGTGGCCAAGGCCTGGAAACGGAGCGAGACGAAGCTGTTCAACAACGCGGCCCAGGCCTTCAATCATGGCTTCTTCTGGAATTGCATGCATCCGGGCGGACAGCGGCCGTCCCCGGCGTTCGCAGGCGTCGCCGAGGCCGAACTTGGCGGCCCGAATCGCCTGAAGGCGGCGTTCATGGCGGAGGGCGCGGGCCACTTCGGATCCGGCTGGGTCTGGCTGCTCAGCCAGTCGGGCGAACTCCGCGTCGAGGCGACCCACGACGGCGACACGGCCGCGCGAATGGAGGGGGTGACGCCGCTGCTGGTCTGCGACCTCTGGGAGCACGCCTACTATCTGGACTACCGGAACGACCGAGCCGCCTATCTGGCCGCATGGTGGGACAATCTGGTGAACTGGCCCTTCGTCGAGCGGCAGTATGCGGCTTCCATCGGCCAGGCGCCGGCGTGGACGTATCCGTCGGCCGATCGTGAGATCCTCGCCGGGGCGTCATCGAGCCTTGGGGTGGCGGCGGGTGGATGACGGTTTGGGATGGAGGGACCCTGATGGACCTGCACACGCCCGTCTGTGACCTGCTCTGCTGCGAAACGCCTATCGTCCTGGCCGGCATGGGCGGCGTGGCGCGATCGGAGCTGGTGGCGGCCGTAACCCAGGCGGGGGGGTTCGGCTTCCTCGGCATGGTGCGCGAAACCCCCGAACTGATCCGGGCCGAGATCGACGCAGTGCGGGCGCGCACGACGCGGCCGTTTGGCGTCAATCTCATTCCCGCCGCGACCCGACGTGATCTGTTGGCGGCGGAGCTTGCCGTCTGCATCGAAGCCAAGGTTCATGCGGTGACCCTGTTCTGGGATCTCGACCGCGCCGCCGCCGCCGCTCTGCGCGACGCCGGGATACTCGTCGTCTGCCAGGTCGGGTCGGTCGAGGAGGCGAATGCCGCGGAGGAGGCCGGCGCCGACATCCTGATCGTCCAGGGGGTGGAGGCCGGGGGCCATGTCCGGGGCCGGATGGGACTGCTGGCGCTGCTGGAGCAGGTCCTGGCGGCGGCGCACGTCCCGATCCTCGCGGCGGGCGGCATCACCGACGGCGCGGACTTGGCGGCCGTCCTGAAGGCGGGCGCCCAGGGGGCCCTTGTCGGGACGGCCTTTCTCGCGACCGAGGAATCCTTCGCGCACGACTATCACAAGCAGCGCGTCATCGATGCTGCAGCCGGCGCGACGCTCCTGACCGAGGCATTCCACATCAACTGGCCCGCCGGCGCGGCCGTGCGGGTGCTGCCCAACAGCGTCACGCGCGGCGAACGCGGGGACCCCGCCACCGCCGCGCGGCAGGTAATCGGCGTCGACGACGGGCGCCCCATCCTTTTGTTCAGCACCGACTCGCCGCTGCGTTCGACCACGGGCGACCTGGAGGCCATGGCGATCTACGCGGGCCAGGGCGCGGGCCGCCTTTTGGCGATCCTCCCGGCCGCCGAGCGCCTGTACGAGATCGCGGCAGACGCCAACGCACGCCTGCGCGCCGATCGATCCACGCCGGCATGCGGTCCGCTCGAAACCGCCGAACCCGCTTCGGAGACCTGCTACGCCGCTCGGGCCGACGACGGGTACATGGGCTTCATCCCTGCGGCGGAGCTCGCGGCCGAGCTGAACGTGCTGCTGGAAGCCGAACGCGCCGGCGCCCGGGTGGCGGCCCGCCTCGTCGCCGACTGCCGTGACGCGGAGCTGAAGACGCTCTCGACGGTGATCCACGCCGACGAGGTCCGCTGGTGCCGTGTCCTCTTCGAGGCCCTTGTCGATCTCGGGGCCGCCCCGTCCCAGTCCGTGGGGTCGTTCTACGAAAAGGCGATGGCGATCGAGCACGTCGAGGCGCGGCTGGCGTTCGTGAACCGGGGCCAGGGCTGGGTGGTGCGCAAACTGCGCGACCTGCTGCCCCGCATCAGGGACGACAGGCTGCACGCCTCACTGCGCCAGATGCTGGAAGCCCATGAGCTGAACATCGCAAGCGCGAACGACGCGCTCGCCAGGAGGGGCGCCCCGTCCCGGCCGTAGAGCGCGATGCGATCAGACGGAACCGTCTGATCATTGAATCGTGCTCTAGAATCAAAGGTTTGAGCGCGTTCTGATCGCAAAACCGGTTTCCACTCTTGCGGAACGCGCTCTAGCGGGGCGGAGGCGGTCGGACCTCAGCTCCAGCGTCGCTCGAAGCGCGGGAAGAGCACATTGTTCTCCAGGTGGATGTGTTCGGTCAGGTCTGTGACGAACTTCTCGGCCCCCGCGTAGAGCGCCTGCCAGGAGCGACACGCGTTCGCCGGGAGCGTGAAGCGGCCCGTCAGCGCCTCGAGCGCATGGACGATCTGAGCGTGGCCGTCGTGTTCCTGTCGCATCACGCGGATCGGCATGTCGAGCGAGCCGCGGAAGTCGGCCTGCATGGCCGGGAACAGAACCTGCTCCTCCTTCGCCATGTGGTCTTCGAGTTCGCTCGCGGCGCGCTCGAGCAACGCCGTCAGACCGCGAGGCGCCTCAGGGTGGCCGCGATGCGTCGCTTCGACCCGGCGGGCGAGCGCGACGAGCTCCGGCAGTTCGCGCCGATGGGTCTCGTGGAACCGTTCCCGGATGTGGGCGACGAGGGCCGCACTCTCCTGCGGTGCTTCGGGCGCCGCCGCCGCGAGCGCCCCCAGCGCCGCTTCCAGGTCCCCGACGTGGAGGCCGCCGCGCGCGGCCGCCTCGGCGAGCTTGACGTCGCCGCCGCAACAGAAGTCGATCCTGTGCCGGCGGAAGATCGCTGTCGCGCCCGCCAGGTGCGCGGCGATGTCGCCCACCGTGCGGTCCCGCAAGGCAGTCACCGTGGTCGCCATGGAATGCTCTCCTTCTGCTTCTCCCCGTCCGCCGGCGGCCCGTCGCGGTGCGGCGCTGGGCTGAAGTGTTCAAGCTTGCCTGGCGCGCCGTCCCAGCGAGCCGCATCAGCCGGCGGAACGCCCTTGACGGTGATGTTGGGCCAGAGGTTGGCGTATTCGGCGTTCAGCCTGAGCCAGTCGTCGGACGATCGCGAGTCGGCGTCGGCCACGATTGCGTCGGCCGGGCACTCGGGCTCGCACACGCCGCAATCGATGCATTCGTCGGGGTTGATGACCAGCATGTTCTCGCCCGCGTAGAAACAGTCGACCGGGCAGACCTCGACGCAGTCCATGTACTTGCATTTGATGCAGTTCTCGAGAACGACGTAGGTCACTTGACGCAGCTCACTCCGGAATTCCCTCGACGCGTCCGTCCCCGGCGATGTCTCCGGCCATCCAGGCGGGCTCGCCGCGGGCGTCTGCGATGTGACGCTGCAGGCTCTGTCCGATCATCCGCGACCTCGTGATGAACAGAGCCGCCGCGTCTGGCGGGCAGACTTCGTGAGCCGTCTGCTCGAAGAGACTCAGCCAGCGCGAGAAGTGGGCGGGCCGCAGTGTCGGCAGCGCCGCGTGGACCGCCATCGGCGCGCCCCTGAATCGGCCGGTCATCAAGAGCACCGACGACCAGAAGTCGCACATCTTGGTCAGGTGATAGTCCCAGTCCGTCACCGCGCGATCGAAGATCGGGCCGAGCGCCGGATCGCGTCGGGCCTTGCCATAGAAGGCGCGGACCTGGGCGCGGATCAGCGCCTCGGTGACGCCCGCGGCGGCGGGGTCGATGCGTGTGGGCGAGGACGGATGCGACGCGACGGTCATGATGGCTGCTCCGGCTGAAGAAGTATTTATAATACTTCTTTTACGCTGACCAGAGGGAGCGATGCGCGCGACGAGTCTTTCCCGTGGGAGGGCGGCCTGGCCGGCGAAAACTGGGCCTAGCTGTTGGCCGGGGCCGGCGACAGAAGATCGGCGAGGGCGGCCGGATTGTCGGCGAGGTCCGCCAGAGTGTACTCGTCGAGCACGGCCAGGAACGCCTCGCGCGCCCGGTGCAGCGCCCGGCGCAGCTTGCAGGCGGGCGTGATGGCGCAGACCGCGTTCACCGGATCGAAACAAGGCACCAACGCCAGGTCAGGTTCGGTCCGGCGAACAACCTCGCCAATACGGATCTCGCCAGGCGTTCTGGCCAGCCGCATGCCGCCGTTCTGACCGCGCATGGTCTCTATGTAGCCGGCGACACCGAGCTCGTAGACCACCTTCATCAAGTGGTTTCGCGAGACACCATAGCTTGAAGCAATCTCGGAGATCGTCGCCAAGCGGCTGCGCGGGATGGCGAGGTACATCAGCACCCGCAGCGCATAGTCTGTGTAGACGGTCAGGCGCATGGAAGCTCGTTGCCTTCGTCGTGCGGGGACCAGAGGGCGCCCATCGATGCTAGCACGGTTGCCCCGCCCGCCGAGACCGGATGCGCGGTGAGCAATCACCGCTTCCCCGGCATGCCGCAGGCGCAGCGAAAGGCGATGCGTCAGGGCGAGGCGCCCGAGCAGCTGGCCCGCATTGAGGCCAGCCCCGAGCTCGATGAGCGCCTGCGCGCTCAGCATGACCGCGACCTACTCTGTCGTCAGACGTTCCGGCGCATCTCGGCACTTCGGGCGGCGGAACTCACATCGCCCGACTGCGGGCCACGCGGCGTCAACCCGGTCATTGGAAGAAATGGCGCGCCCGGAACGATTCGAACGTCCGACCCTCAGATTCGTAGTCTGATGCTCTATCCAGCTGAGCTACGGGCGCGCAACGCCTGATCGGCGAAGGCGCGGAACCTAGTCGCGGCGGCGGCGAAGCGCAAGATGGGTCTTGCGGGTTTTGGGCGGCGCGGGGTCGCGGGGTGTCGGGGGGGTGAAGACGGAGACAGTGGGGGTGGCCAGGGCCCCTCCACCGCCTTCGGCGGTCCCCCTCCCCCACTTGGGGGAGGAGAGCGCCCTGCCGCCGGCCTCGCCCGCGGCTAGGGCAGGACGCCGCCCAGGCCGCCGAGGCCGCCGAAGGGGTTGGAGCGGCGGTGCTGTTGTTGCTGCTGTTGCTGCTGCTGGCGGCTGGGGCGGCCTTCGCCGTCGTCGCCGCCGCCCATCATGCGGGCCATGTCCATGCCGACGAGGCCGCTGATGGCGCTGCGGTAGCGGATCTTCACCTGCCAGGCGATGTTCCACGGCTGCGGCGCCGGCGGGCGCGGCGGGTAGCTGAGGTTGGTCTCGCCGCCATAGGCGACGAGGTTGAAGAAGCCGCCCTGGCCGGCGGCCTGGACCGCCTCGACCGGGATGGTGCAGGCGGTCTGGCTGGAGGGCATCAGGGTGTGGTTGGCCACCAGGCGCGCGATCTCGCCGTCGGACAGGTACTCCGGGATGCCGAAGGCGCTGGCCTGGTTGGCGCTGGAGGTCCACATCACCACTTGGTCCTGGCCGGAGCCGCCGATCATGGTGGCGAAGTAGCCCTGGCTGCCGTCGACCGGCCGCCAGCCCAGCGAGGCCGAACCGGACGGGTTCTTCTCGTTGGTGGTCAGGCGGAACGGCGGCAGGAAGTCCTGGTTGGCCTCGAGGCTGAAGTTGATGTCGGGCGTGTAGTTGCCGCGGATGGTGTGGGCGCCCTGGAGCGAGCCCTCGGCCGGCACCTCGGTGCGGGTGTCGCGGTTCGGCCACTCGCCGTAGGTGGTGTTGCGCGTCGGGCTGGGCGGCTGCATGCCGGCGATGCCGAGGCCGCGGGTGAGGGCCGCGAACTGCTGCGCCCCGGCGCCTTGGCCGAGCCTGGCGAAGTCGATCACGTAGGGCTGGCCGGGCGGGGCGTGCTCGCCGCAGCCCCAGAAGATCAGCATGCGGCCGTGCGGCTGCTGGTACTGCGGCGGCGGGCCGGGCTCGGCCTCGACGTGCTGGGCCTGTTCGGGGGTCAGCAGAGGCAGCACCGGGCCGGCGCCCAGGCCCTGGGGCGGGTCGTGTTCGGCCTGGGGCGCGCCGGGCGCCCGGCGGGCCGAGCCCAGCTGCAGGATCAGGGAGTGGGTGAAGGCGTTGGGGTCCGGCCGCCCGCCGCCCATCATCATCGCGGCCATGCTGGGCCGGCGACCGCCGCCGGCGCCGCCCATGCCCATGCCGCCCATGCCGCTCTGGGTCGAGGCGCTCATCCAGTAGACCGCGACCGGGCCGGTGACGGCCTGGCGGCCCGCAGGCGCGGCAGGATGGCCGGCGGCCGGGTGGCTGGCGGCCGGGGCCGCGTGGTGCGCAGCCGGCGCGCCGATCGCCACCCCCGCCGCCGCGACGGCGGCGAGGCCGACTACGCTTGGACGAACCTTCATGAACACCCTCTCGAAACGAACGTCGTTCTTCGGCGCAAACTAGCGCGGGCGCCGTCGGTGCGAAAGCGAACCTTGCTCGCTCATGGTGACCTTGCCGGAAACCTCGAGGGCGCGTCAGCGCCGTCTTTCACCACGAAGGACACGAAGGACACGAAGAGTCCGAGGCCGGTCCGAAGACCGCGGCTTCCCGAGCGCCTTCGTGTGCTTCGTGTCCTTCGTGTCCTTCGTGTCCTTCGTGGTCCAATTCGACAGCGCCGCTTCCGCGGCGCGGCCTAGAGGTCCCGCCAGCAGCGCTCGGCCGCCCAGGGGGTCGCGGCGTAGACCCCGCGGGCGATGGCCCGGGAGAGGGTGTCGGCGGCCAGGGCGCCCAGACGCGCGAGCAGCGCCGGCACCGGGCCCTCGAGCGCGCGCCGGCCGGTGGAGAGGGCGAAGACCACGTCGCCGTCGGTCGGCGCATGGGCGGGGCGGATGGCGCGGGCGAGGCCGTCCTGGGCCATGATCGCGATCCGCCTGGCCTGGGCCGGCGTCAGGGCTGCGTCGGTGGCGACGACGCAAAGGGTGGTGTTCTCGCGCGCCGCGGCCTCGCGGCCCTTGGCGAGGCCCCAGTCGTCCGGGGCGACGCGCGCCGGTCCGGGCGGGACGTCGCCGAACTCGCCGTCCAGCTCGAACGGCGCGGCCCAGAAGGCCCGCGAGCCGGGGACCACCACCGAGCCGACCGAATTGACCGCCGCCAGGGCGCCGACGACGTAGCCTTCGGCCAGCTGCGCCGAGGCCGAGCCGATCCCGCCCTTCAGCGCCCCGGCCATGGCCCCCGCGCCGGCGCCGGCCGTGCCCAGCACGAGGTCGGTCGCGGCGGCCTTTACCGCCTCGACGCCCAGGCGGCGGTAGGGCGGCTCCTCGCCCCAGGCCTTGTCGCCGCCGTTGGCGAGGTCGTAGAGGATCGCGGCCGGTACGATCGGCGAGACCGGCACGCCCGGCCGGCCGAAGCCGAAGCCGCGGCCCTGCGCCCCCAGCACAGCGCACACCCCGTCCGCCGCCGCCAGGCCGTAGACCGAGCCGCCGGCCAGGCAGATGGCGTCGACCGCGTCGACCAGGGTCTCGGGCGTCAGGGCGTCGGTCTCGCGCGTGCCGGGCCCGCCGCCGCGCACGTCGACGGCGCAGACGGCCCGCTCGTCGGGCAGCACCACCGTGACCCCGGTGCGGGCCGCCGCATCCATCGCCTGGCCGACCTTCAGGCCGGGCACGTCGGTGATCAGGTTCAGCCTCGCCATGGCGCTGGCCTCGCACGCGCGGGCGCGGCTGTCGAGGCGCAACACCCTGCCTCTTCTGCAACGCCGCAGGCGCGCATTTTGAACCACGAAGGACACGAAGGACACGAAGGGGCACGAAGGTTGTCGCCGTGCGCAGCTGCATCAGATCCATCGACCGGAAACTTCGTGCTCTTCGTGTCCTTCGTGTCCTTCGTGGTGAAATCGGGCTTCGGACCTTGTGCGAAGGCCGGCGCGTTGACCAAGGACCGGGCCTTCCGAACGAAACTAGGGCCATCGGGCCTGACATGTCTTACGTCGCGCGATGCACGACACTAGGTTGCGGCTGGGCCGCGGAGTGAACGGGGTTTTTCTCGATGCGCATGCTTGCCGGGGTGCTGGCCGCCCTGCTGTTCGTCCTTCCGGCCGCCGCAGAGGCGAAGCCGCACGCCGCGCCGAGGCCGGCGGCCGCCGCGACCGCGGGCCACGTGATGGTCGCCGCGGCCAATCCGCAGGCGGTGGAGGCGGGGCTGAAGGTGCTGCGCGCCGGCGGCTCGGCGATCGACGCGGCGGTGGCCGTGCAGGCGGCCCTGGGCCTCGTCGAGCCGCAGAGCTCGGGCCTCGGCGGTGGCGGCTTCATCACCTACTACGATGCGAAGACCCACACCGTCACCGCCTACGACGGCCGCGAATTCGCGCCGGCCGGGGCGACGCCGGACATGTTCCTGGGCCCCGACGGCAAGCCGATGGCGCGCGCCACGGCGATGCTGTCGGGCCGCTCGGCCGGCACGCCCGGGGCCATCGCGGCGCTCTACATGGCGCACAGGGACCATGGCGCGAAGCCCTGGAAGAGCCTGTTCGGCGGGGCCGAGCAGCTCGCCGCCAACGGCTTCCTGGTCGGACCGCGCCTGGCGAGCCTCGTGCGCAGCGACGCGCCGCAGGCCAAGGCGCCGGACGTGATCCGCTACTTCACCCGCGCCGACGGCAAGCTGATCGAGGCCGGCGACCGGATCCGGAACCCGGCCTACGCCGCCACCCTGCGCCGCATCGCCGCCGAGGGCCCGGACGCGATCCTCAAGGGGCCGGTGGCGGCCGACATCGTGAAGCGCCTCTCCGAGGAGCCGATCCCGGGGACCATGACGCTGGCGGACCTCGCCGCCTATCAGCCGAAGAAGGCGCCGGCGCTGTGCCGGCCCTACCGGATCTACATCGTCTGCGCGCCGAACCCGCCGTCGGGGGGCTCGGCGACGCTGCAGGCCCTGGGCCTTCTGGAGCGCACCGACATCGCCAGCCGCGGCCCGGCCGATCCGGAAGCCTGGATGGAGATCGCCAAGGCCGAGCGGCTGATGTACGCCGACCGCGACCGCTACATCGGCGATCCGGCCTTCGTCACCGTGCCGGTCGAGGGGCTGCTGGAGCCTGCGTACCTCGACGAGCGCGCGCGCCTGATCGCCGGCGACACCCTGGGACCTGCCCCCACCTTCGGTCACCCGCGCGGCGCCGTCGCCGTCGGCCCCGACCACACCCAGGAGCCGGGCGGCACCAGCTCGTTCGCCGTGGTCGACGCCAAGGGCAACGTGGTCGCCATGACCACCACCGTGGAGAGCCTGTTCGGCGACGGGCGGATGGTCGACGGCTTCTTCCTGAACAACCAGCTGACCGACTTCTCCTTCGCCCCGACCGACAAGGACGGGACGCCCGCGGCCAACGCGGTCGGCCCGCACAAGCGGCCGCGCTCGGCGATGAGCCCGATGATCGTGCTCGACCGCCAGGGCCGCTTCTTCGCCGCCGTCGGCTCGCCGGGCGGGCCGGCGATCCCGTCCTATGTGCTGAAGACCCTTGTCGGGGTGCTGGACTGGAAGCTCAGCATGCAGCAGGCCATCGACCTGCCCAACATGATCGCCTTCGGCGACCTCGTGTTCTCCGAGCCCAAGCGCTATCCGCCGGGCGTCGTCGAGGCCCTGGCGGCCAAGGGCATCACCATGCGCGGCGGCGTCGGCGAGGCCTCGGGCCTGCACGGCATCATGGTCGTCAACGGCCGCCTGGTCGGCGGCGCCGACCCCCGGCGCGAGGGGGTGGCGAGGGGGTACTGAGCGCGGCGGGCGCGCATGACCGGGGACATGTTCCGCGAGGAACGTGTCCCCTCCAGAAGCCGCCCGGCCCGCCCATCGAGGGCGGGCGTTCGTCGCGGGAATCGCCTCCGGCGATTCCATGCCGGTTCTGGCGAACCGGCCGCTCCTCACCCTTTGAAGCTGTCCTTGGCCGCCCTCACGGCGCCGAAGGCTTCGAAGTCGGGAGCGCCGGCCTTGCCGACTTTGGCGGCCAGCAGGGGCGCGCGCAGGAAGGGGTTGGTGGCCTTTTCCAGGGCGATGGTGGTGGGCACGGTGGGCTCGCCGCGCTCGCGGGCGGCGAAGACGGCGTCGGCCCGAGCCTTCAGCGCCGGGGCGTCGTCCACCGAGAGGGCGAAGCGGGCGTTGGAGGCGGTGTATTCGTGCGCGCAGTACACCGTGGTCTCGTCCGGCAGGGCGGCGATCTTCTGCAGCGAGCCCCACATCTGCTCGGCCGTGCCCTCGAAGATCCGCCCGCAGCCCAGCGCGAACAGGGTGTCGCCGACGAAGGCGATGCAGTCGGCCTCGTCGAAGTAGGTGATGTGGCCGAGGGTGTGGCCGCCGGTGTCGATCACGCGGAACTTCGTCTCGCCCAGCGCCACCTCGTCGTCCTCGCCGACCTCGCGGTCGAGCGGGGCGATGCGGGTGACCTCCTTGGGCCCGACGATGACCGCGCCCGTGGCGGCCTTGATCTCGGCGTTGCCGCCGGCGTGGTCGGGGTGCCAGTGGGTGTTGAGGATGAAGTCCAGCCCCCAGCCCAGCTTGTCGAGCTCGGCCAGGATGGCGGCGGCGTCCGGGGTGTCGATGGTCGCCGTCTTGCCGGTCGCCTCGTCGCGCACGAGGTAGCCGTAGTTGTCGGACAGGCACGGGAACTGGTGGACGGTCAGCGGCATGGGACAAGCTCCGGGGGGGACATCGACGGCCGGGGACCTTACATTGAGAGCGGCCTGAAGAGGGAGCGCCAATGCGCCAGGGCGTGCTCGACCTTCGCGAATTCTACGCCTCGCCGCTGGGACGCGCGGCGCGGGTGATGGTCGCGCGCAAGGTGACCGAGGCCTGGGACGCCGCCTCGGGCCTGGACGTGCTGGCGCTCGGCTATGCGACGCCGTTCCTCGACGGCCTGGGCGACAGCGCCCGGCGCGTGGTCGCCGCCATGCCGGCCTCGCAGGGGGTGGAGGCGTGGCCGGCCGGCGAGAAGAACTGCGCCACCCTGGCCGACGAGACCGCCCTGCCCTTCGGCGCCGCCTTCTTCGACCGCATCCTGGCCGTGCACGCCCTGGAGGAGGCCGAGAACCCCCTGGCGCTGCTGGCCGAGGCGCACCGGGTGCTGTCGCCCTCGGGCCGGATCATCGTCGTCGTCACCGCCCGCCACAGCCTCTGGGCCAACGCCGAGACCACCCCGTTCGGCCAGGGCCGGCCGTTCAGCCGCCGCCAGCTGGAGGCCCTGGTGCGCGAGGCCGAGCTGGAGCCGACCGGCTGGACGCGGGCGCTCTACGCCCCGCCGTTCCGCTGGGCCGCGCGCTGGGCCGAAGCCTGCGAGCAGGCCGGTCCGCTGCTGTGGCCGCCGTTCGCCGGACTGATCCTGCTGGAGGCGGTCAAGCAGACCTTCGCGGTCAAGCCGCGCGGCGCCCGCGTCCGGGCCCGCGCGCCGGTCCCCAGCGTCTTGCAGCCGGCTACCCGAAATGGCGCCGCTTCCTTAGGCGCCCGCATGCATCGGCCGCCGCAAGGCTTGGACCGCTGGCCGAAATAGTCCAATTTCGGCGCACCACGACCCGTTTCACGCTCAGGATCTGCGCGCCATGAAGATGATCACCGCCATTATCAAGCCCAGCCGCCTCGACGCGGTGCTTGAGGCGGTCACCGATGCGGGCGCGTCGGGCCTGACGGTGACCGAGGTGCGCGGCTACGGCCGGCAGAAGGGCAAGACCGAGGTCTATCGCGGCGCCGAATACGAGGTGAAGCTGCTGCCCAAGGTGAAGCTGGAGATCGCGGTGCCCACCGACCTGGTCGGCGCCGTGGTCGAGGCCGTGGCCCGCTCGGCCAACACCGGCAAGATCGGCGACGGCAAGATCTTCGTCATGGACCTGGAAAACGCCATCCGCATCCGCACCGGCGAAACCGACGCCGCCGCCATCAGCGGCTGAGGCCTCTTTCCGGCCGCGCCCATCCGGAACTGTTGGGGGCGTGGCCGGCGCCCGATTCATTTGACCACGAACCACACGAACCACACGAACGGGTCCGCGCGACTACGCCCCCTCCCCCCGCTCTCCCTCGCGAAAGCGAGGGTCCAGGTGTTTTCGCCGGATAGCGCCCGTCCCTCAGAAAAAGCCTGGGCCCTCGCTTTCGCGAGGGAGAGCGGAAGGGAGGAACGCGTTCGTGGGGTTCGTGTGGTTCGTGGTCAGAAACCGAATCGGCGTCGCCGCTGGCGCGGACGCCGCCGGATCACCCGAAAAGGTCGCGCTTCGGCAGGGGCTGGGCTTCGGTGGTGGTCTTGCTGAGCAGGAAGAGGGCCGCTTCGGCGCGCCAGTTTTCGAGCGGGGACTTGGGGTCCATCGGGCGGGCGGGCTTGCCGCCGGCGAGGGCGGCCGCGGCGTCGATGCGCAGGCCGAGGTCGTCGCACAGGGCGGTGAAGTCGGCGATCGTGCACAGGTGGATGTTCGGCGTCGACCACCACGGCTCGGGCAGCGACCCGGTCATCGGCATGCGGCCCTGGGCCAGGAGGTCGAAGCGCACCCGCCAGTGGCCGAAGTTCGGCAGGGAGACGATGGCCTGGTCGGCGATCCGCAGCAGTTCGCCCAGCACGTGCCGGGGCTGGAGCACCGCCTGCAGGGTCTGGCTGAGGATGGCGTAGTCGAAGGCGCGCGCCGGATAGTCGTCGAGGTCGCTGTCGGCGTCGCCCTGGACCACGGCGAGGCCCCGGGCCAGGCAGGCCGAGACGCCCTCGGGGCTGATCTCCAGCCCGCGCCCGTCGACCTGCTTCTCGCGCGTCAGCAGTTCCAGCAGGGCGCCTTCGCCGCAGCCGACGTCGAGCACCCGCGAGCCGGGGCGGACGAGGCGCAGGATCTCCTTGAAGTCCTCGCGCACGACGCCGGCTTGCCTCACGGACGGCTCCAGGCCAGGGCCGCGGACTCCATGAAGCCGCCCAGGGCGTCGCGCAGCACCGGCTCGTCGAGCAGGAAGGCGTCGTGGCCCTTGTCGCTCTCTATCTCGACGAAGCTGACCCGCGCCCCGGCCGCGTTGAGGGCGCGGACGATCGAGCGGCTTTCGGGCGTCGGATAGAGCCAGTCGCTGGTGAAGGAGAACACGCAGAAACGCACGTCGCGCGCGCGCCGGAACGCCTCGGCCAGCACCCCGCCGTGGGCGGCGGCGAGGTCGAAGTAGTCCATAGCCCGGGTGATGTAGAGGTAGGAGTTGGCGTCGAAGCGGTCGACGAAGCTGGAGCCCTGGTGGCGCAGGTAGCTCTCGACCTGGAAGTCGGCGTCGAAGCCCCACGACAGGCCGTCGCGCTGCAGCTCGCGGCCGAACTTGCGCTGCAGGGCCGCCTCGGAGAGGTAGGTGATGTGCGCGGCCATGCGCGCCACCGCCAGACCCTTGTCGGGCCGCACGCCGAGGCCGGCGTAGGCCCCGCCGCGCCAGTCCGGGTCGGCCATGATCGCCTGGCGGCCGACCTCGTGGAAGGCGATGTTCTGGGCCGAGTGGCGCGCGGCCGAGGCGATGCAGACGGCCGCGAACATCCGCTCCGGATAGTCGGCCGCCCACTGCAGCACCTGCATGCCGCCCATGGAGCCGCCGACGACGGCGAACAGGCGCTCGACGCCCAGGGCGTCGACCAGCATCCTCTGGGCGCGGACCATGTCGGCGATGGTGATGACCGGGAACTTCAGGCCGTAGGGCTCGCCCGTGGCCGGGTCGATCGACGAGGGGCCGGTGGTGCCCATGCAGCCGCCGACGACGTTGGCGCAGACGATGAAGTGCCGCGTCGGGTCGAGCGGCTTGCCCGGGCCGACCATGGTCGCCCACCAGCCCGGCTTGCCGGTGACCGGGTGGCGCGAGGCCACGTGCTGGTCCAGCGTCAGGGCGTGGCAGATCAGGATGGCGTTGGACTTCTCGGCGTTCAGGCGGCCGTAGGTGTTGTAGGCGACCTCGAGCCGCTCGATGCGGGCGCCGGAATCGAGCGCCAGGGCGCCGGGCAGGACCATGGTCCCCCCGCCCTGTTCGATCAGGTCCGCCTCGCCGTCGCTCATGGCCGCGTTGGGCGCCAATCGGCGCGCGGTGTCAACTGCGGCTTCCCTGACGCAGGGCGCCTCCCGCCAAAGGAGGAACCGGTTTGGCGATCAGGAAGCGTTCAAACGCGAAGAATCGAGCCTTCCTGTTCCGGTCGGGTCGATTCGACCTGACCGGGGAAGGCTCTGGGTCGCCGCGCTTTCAGGATGACAGCCTGCGCGCAGCGGCTATGACAAGCCTTGCAAGGGAGTCGAGATGCGCCGCCTGATCCTGTTCCGACACGCCAAGGCCGAGCCGCGGGCCGCCGGGCAGGACGACATCGACCGACCACTGGCCCCGCGAGGGCGCGAAGACGCGGCCCTGATCGCCAGCGTGCTGGCGCGCGAAGGGCTGAAGCCCGACCTGGCCCTGGTGTCGTCGTCGAAGCGGACGCTCGAGACCTGGCAGTGCTGCGAGGGGACCTTCCCCGGCGCCGCGGTCGAGCCGCTGGAGGCGCTCTACAACGCCACCGCCGAGGAGGTCTTGGCCGAGGCCGAGGCCCACGGCGGCAAGGCCGACACCGTGCTGGTGATCGGCCACAATCCGGGCCTGCACGAGCTGGCCGTGAACCTCCTGATCGACGGCAACGCCTCGGCCGCCCAGATCGACCGCATGGCCGCGCGCTTCCCGACCGCCACCGCGGCGGCGTTCCTGATCGACCCCGAGGGCCGCGCCTCGTTCGACGGCCTGTTCCTGGCCAGCGACCACGGCGGCGAGGGCGAGTGACGCGGATCTACAAGATCCTGACCCGCGCCGAGTGGGACGTGGCCAAGGCCAGGGGCGCCTTCGAGGGCTCGGCCGTGGACCTCGCCGACGGCTACATCCACTTCTCCGCCGCCGACCAGGCGATGGAGACCGCGCGCAAGCACTTCGCCGGCCAGGCCGGCCTCGTCGTCCTGACGCTGGAGGCCGAGACCCTCGGCCCGGCGCTGAAGTGGGAGCCGAGCCGCGGCGGCGCCCTCTTCCCGCACCTCTACGCCCCCCTGCCCGTGGACAGGGTCGTCGCCGAGCGCGACGCGCCGCTGGGGCCGGACGGGGTTCCCGACCTGGGCGACCTTTCCACATGAGCCTGCTGCACGGCCTGGCGACGCGGGCGCTGCGGCTCGTCGAGCCGGAGGACGCGCACCGCCTGGCGATCGCGGGGCTGAAGGCGGGCTTCGGTCCGCGTGCGCCGGCCCCCGATCCGATCCTGGCCACGACCCTGGCCGGCCTCGCCCTGCCCTCTGCGATCGGCCTCGCCCCCGGCTTCGACAAGGACGCCGAGGTGTTCGGGCCCATGCTGGCCGCCGGCTTCGGCTTCGTGGAGTGCGGCACCGTCACGCCGAAGCCCCAGGCCGGCAACCCGCGCCCGCGGCTCTTCCGCCTGACCGAGGACCGGGCGGTGATCAACCGCATGGGCTTCAACAACAAGGGGCTGGAGGCCTACGCCGGCCGCCTGGCCCGCCGCGCCAGGGGGGCCGGCATCGTCGGCGCCAACGTGGGCGCCAACAAGGACGCCGAGGACCGCGTCGCCGACTACGTGACCGGCCTTGTCCGCCTCTGGGGCCTCGCCGACTACTTCACCCTCAACGTCTCGTCGCCGAACACGCCGGGCCTGCGCGCCCTGCAGACCCGCGAGGCGCTGGAGGCGCTGCTGGGCCGTGTGGCGGAGGCGCGCACCGGATTGGCGAGGGCGGGCGATGCGCCCATCTTCCTGAAGGTCGCGCCCGACCTGGAGGACGGCGAGGTCGAGGCCATCGTCGAGGCCGCCGTGCGCTTTGCCCTGGAGGGGATCATCGTCTCCAACACCACCATCGAGCGGCCGCCGAGCCTGACGTCGCGCTGGCGCGGCGAGGCGGGCGGGCTTTCCGGCGCGCCGCTGTTCGAGCCGTCGACCCGGGTGCTGCGCGCCTTCCATCAGGCCGCAGGCGGGCGCCTTGCCCTGATCGGCGTCGGCGGGATCGGCTCGGGCGCCGAGGCCTACGCCAAGATCCGCGCCGGCGCCGCGGCGGTGCAGCTCTATTCGGCGCTGGTCTTCGAGGGGCCGGGCCTCGTCCAGCGCATCGGCCGCGAACTCGCCGCGCTTCTCAGGGCGGACGGCTTCTCCAGCCTCGCCGAGGCGGTCGGGACCGGATGAGCGCCGCGATCCGCCGCTACGGTCTCTTCGCGCTGGTGGCGGCGCTGTTCGCCGCGGCCATGATCTCCGGGGCCTGGCGGCACATCTCGCTGCAGGAGCTGCAGGCCAACCGCACGGCCCTGACCCACTTCGTCGCCGCCCACTTCGCGCTCAGCCTCGCCCTCTACGTCGGCCTCTATGTGCTGGTGGTGGTGGCCTGCATCCCCGGGCCCGGCGCCCTCTGCGCCGCGGGCGGGTTCCTGTTCGGCGCCGCCTTTGGCGGAGCGGCCTCGCTGATCGGGGGCGCGGCCGGAGCCGTGATCGTGTCGCTGGCCTGCCGCACGGCCTTCGGCGACTGGGCCGCCGAGCGCGCCGGGCCGCGCGTGCGGATGATGCAGCAGGCGTTCGCCGGCAACGCCTTCTCGACCATCGTCACCCTGCGCCTGGTGCCGGTGATGCCGCTCTTCGCCACCAACATCGCCGCGGGCCTGGCGCGCGCGCCGCTGCCGGCCGTGGCCGGGGCCAGCCTCGTCGGCGGCGCGCCGGTGGCCTTCATCCTGGCCGGCCTCGGCGCGGGCCTGGGCGTTCTCTTCGACCATGGCGCCAAGGTCGACGCGCACCTCTTCGAGAAGCCGCAGGTCATCCTGCCGCTGGCCGGCCTGGCGCTGCTGTCGCTCGGGCCCCTGGCGTGGCGCCAGTGGCGCCGGCGGCGCGCCGCGAACCGCGCATCCGGCGCCTGAATTCGCCCGCGACGGCGCGTTGCGTTGCCGCGGGGCGCACGGTGAAGTAACGGGACGGCATGGCGGACGCCGCGCCCGTGCCCGAAGCCAGACCGCCGATCGACCGACGCTTGTTCTGGCCCGGCGGCCTTTCGGCGCGGCTGCTGATCGTCACCGTCCTGATGATCGTCTTCGCCAACGTCCTTATCCTGCCGCCGAGCCTGGCCGCGTTCCAGGAGAACTGGCTGCTGGACCGGCTGCAGAAGGCCGAGCTCGCCTCGCGCATCGCCGACGCCGCGCCGGCCGGCGTCACCGAGCGCACCTCGCAGGAGCTGCTGCGCCAGGCCGAGGTGGTGCTGGTGGCGATCCAGGCCGACGGGGTGCGCCGCCTGGTGCTGCAGGCCCCGCGGCTGGCGCGCACGCCCTATCTGATCGACCTGCGCCAGGAGAACCCGGTGTCGCAGATCCTGGGGCCGATCCAGACCCTGACCAGCGGCGACCGCATGCTGCGGGTGGTGGCCCGGCCCCGCTTCATCCGCGGCGAGTCGGTCGAGATCGTCACCTCCGACGCGCCCCTGAAGCAGGAGCTGCTGACCCAGCTCGGCCGGCTGTTGGCGATCGCCGCCTTCACCTCGGTGATGGCCGGGGCGGTGGTGTTCTTCTCGCTGAACGCCCTCCTGGTGCGGCCGATGCAGCGCATCACCCGGGCGATGGAGAAGTTCCGCGCCAATCCCGAGGACCCCGAGGCGCACCTGACCCCGTCCGGGCGGCGCGACGAGATCGGCCGCGCCGAGGTCGAACTCGACCGCATGCAGGCCGACCTGCGCGCGGCCCTGAGCTCGCGCGCGCGGCTGGCGGCGCTCGGCGAGGCGGTGGCCAAGATCAACCACGACCTGCGCAACATGCTGGCCAGCGCCCAGATCGCCTCGGAGCGCATGGCCCAGTCGGGCGACCCCAAGGTCGCCCAGGCCCTGCCGCGGCTGGAGCGGGCTCTGGACCGGGCGACGCGGCTGGCGACCAATGTCCTGACCTTCGGCAAGAGCGACGAGCCGGCCCCCGACAAGCGCCCGACGCCGCTGAAGCGGGCGCTGGAGGACGCGGCCGAGGATGCGCGGCTGGGCGCCGGTGGGGTCAGCCTGGCGGCGGAGGTCGACGCGCGGGCGCAGGTGCTGGCCGACCCGGAGCAGCTGCACCGCATCCTCGCCAACCTGCTGCGCAACGCGCGCGAGGCCATCGACGGGGTCGAGGCCCGCGGCGGCGTCGGCCGCGTCACCGTGTCGCTGGAGCAGGAGGGCGGCGAAAGCCGCATCCGGGTCGTCGACGACGGGCCCGGCCTTCCCGAGCGGGCGCAGACCAACCTCTTCCAGCCCTTCGCGGGCTCCGCCCGCCGCGGCGGCACGGGCCTCGGCCTCGCCATCGCCCGCGAACTGGCCCAGGCGCATGGCGGCGACCTCGTCCTGGTGGCGACCGGGCCCGAAGGCACCAGCTTCGAACTGCGCCTCCCCGGCGCCCCGGAGCCCGCCGCGCCCCGGCGCCGGCAGAAGGCGGCCGAGGAATAGCGATCGCTCCGTCTGCTCTTCCCCCTCTGGGGCAGGGCTATCGCATTTAGCTTCGGCCGAGAGCGTGCGGAGCGTCAGTGGTGCGGGGGACAGAGGACCGGGTGACCTCTGGCGTCCCTTCTCCCCACGCGGGAGAAGGTGGCGGCGAAGCCGTCGGATGAGGGGGCCCTCCGGCGTATGCCGCCCAGCGGACCCGCGACTTGAGATAATGTCTGCCGGAAAATCAGCGCCTTGGTCGGCCTCGGCACGCACTGAGAGGTCCGGGAGCCCCCTCATCCGTCGCCTGCGGCGACACCTTCTCCCGCGTGGGGAGAAGGGCGCCCAGAGGTCGCCTCGCCAAGTCAGTCGGCGTCTTGCGAGCCGTCACAGCCGATATGCGATAACCCTGCCCTCTGGGGGAAGAGCAAGAGGCCGCCCCCTACCGCATCCCCATGCACTTCATGATGCGCCGCGAGGACGGGCGGCCGGCGACGCCCTCGGCGGCGTCCACGGTGATGGTGAGCACGCCGCCGGCGACCACGGCGTTTGGCTTTGGGCCCTCGACGAAGGAGATCTTGGCGACCCGGGCCAGGGCGCTGCGGGCCTCGGGATGGGCGGCCATGCCGATGAAGGCCTCGACCGCGACCATGGCCGCATCGGCGATCAGGTTGTCCGATTCCTTGCCGGTGTCGGGAGCCTCGAAGCCGATGGTGTGCTGGGCGGCGCGGCTGACGCGCACGCTGGCCTGGTAGAGGCGATTGTAGAGCACGAAGGGGCCGATCGGCCCGGTCTTGATCGACGTGCCGGCGCCGGCGAGGGCCGCGGCCGAGCCCATCGGCCGGCGGGCGGTGAAGACGGTCATGCCGCCCAGCCGCGTGGCCCGCAGCATCGGCTCGCCGACGTCGTTGCGGTAGATGATGTCGCCGCGCGGCCCGCGCGAGGGCCAGAGCACCCAGACCTCGGGGCTGTCGTCGAACTTCAGCAGCGGGTGGGCCTGGGTGCGGTCGAGGATGAAGACCCCGCCCTCGTCGATGACGTAGCGGGCCACCATCGGCGCAGCCTCGCGGCCGCGCTCCATGCCCTCCATGCCCAGGGCCTGGCGCAGCGCCGAAGGCGCGGCGCTGGACGAGCCTGCGAATCCAAAAGCAATCGCCGCGAAAGCGGCCGCGGCGATGATTGACCTGCGATGAAGGGCCAAACGTGCCGGCGCCATTACACGGTGCATGCCCTTTGATCGGGGCGGTTTTTGGACGGGGGCAGCGCCACTACCCTGTGATGTATTGCCCCCCGTTGACGGTCAAGGTCGTCCCGGTGATGAAGCCGGCCTCCTCGGAGGCGAGGAAGGCGACACAGCGGGCGATCTCCTCGGCCCGGCCGAGGCGGCCGACCGGGATGCCGGCGATGATGGTGTCGAGCACGTTCTTCGGCACCGCGGCCACCATCTCGGTGTCGATGTAGCCCGGGGCGATCACGTTCACGGTGATGCCCTTCTTGGCGTTCTCCTGGGCCAGGGCCTTGGCGAAGCCGATCATCCCGGCCTTGGCGGCCGAGTAGTTGGTCTGGCCCATCTGGCCCTTCTGGCCGTTGATCGAGCTGATGTTGACGATGCGGCCGAAGCCGCGCTCGCGCATGCCCTCGATCACGTTGCGGGTCATGTTGAAGATCGAGGCGAGGTTGACGTGGATCACCTCGGTCCACTGCTCCTCGGTCATCTTGTGCAGCATGGCGTCGCGGGTGATGCCGGCGTTGTTGACCAGGGTGTCGATGGGGCCGAGCTCGGCCTCGACCTGCCTGACCGCCTCGGCGCAGTCCGTGAACGACGAGACGTTGCCCTTGACGACCATGACGCCGAGCTCCTTGGCGCAGGCCTTGGCGGCGACCTCGTTGCCCGCGTAGCCGGCCGCGACCTTGTAGCCGCCGGCCTTCAGCCTGGCGGTGATGGCCTTGCCGATGCCGCGGGTTCCCCCGGTGACGAACGCGACCCTGGTCATGCGTACCCTCTCCCTGAAGCGGCCGCGCCGCCTTTGTCTTGAACGATCCGAGCTCGGTCAGGCGTAAATGGTCAGACCGATTCCACGCACATGGCCACGCCCATGCCGCCGCCGACGCACAGGGTGGCGAGGCCCTTCTTCGCCCCCGACCGCTTCATCTCGTGCAGCAGGGTGGTCAGGATCCGCGCGCCAGAGGCGCCGATCGGGTGGCCGATGGCGATGGCGCCGCCGTTGACGTTGACCTTGGCCGGGTCGAGGCCCAGTTCGCGCACCACGCTCAGCGACTGGGCGGCGAAGGCCTCGTTGGACTCCACGAGGTCGAGGTCCTTGATCGTCCAGCCGGCCTTCTCCAGGGCCTTCTTCGTGGCCGGGATGGGGCCGGTGCCCATGATCTCCGGCTCGACGCCCGCATGCGCCCAGGAGGCGATCTTGGCCAGCGGCTTAAGGCCGCGCTTCTGCGCCTCGTCCGCGCTCATCAGCACCAGGGCCGCGGCCCCGTCGTTGAGGCCCGAGGCGTTGGCGGCGGTGACCGAGCCGTCCTTGGTGAAGGCGGGGCGCAGGCCCGAGATGCTGTCGTAGGTGACGCCGTGGCGGACGTATTCGTCCTGGTCGACCACCGTCTCGCCCTTGCGGCCTTTCAGGATCACCGGGACGATCTCGTCGGCGAACTTGCCGGCCTTCTGCGCCGCCTCGGCGCGGTTCTGCGAGGCCACCGCGAAGCGGTCCTGGTCCTCGCGCGTGATCTGCCAGCGCGCGGCGATGTTCTCGGCCGTCTGGCCCATGTGGTAGCCGTGGAAGGCGTCCCACAGGCCGTCCTTGATCATGGTGTCGACGAGGCCGAGGTCGCCCATCTTGGTGCCGTTGCGCAGGTTCGCCGCGTGCGGCGACTGGCTCATGCTCTCCTGGCCGCCGGCGACGACGATGTCGGCGTCGCCCTGGGCGATCTGCTGGGCCGCCAGCGCTACGGCGCGCAGACCCGAGCCGCACAGCTGGTTCAGGCTCCACGCCGGGCTCTCGACCGGGATGCCGGCGCCCACGGCGGCCTGGCGGGCCGGGCCCTGGCCGGCGCCGGCCTGCAGCACCTGGCCCATGATCACCTCGTCGACGTCGGCCGGCGCGATGCCGGCGCGCTGGACCGCGGCCTGGATGGCGAGCTTGCCCAGCTCGTGCGCCGGCAGGCTGGAGAGCGCCCCGTTGAACGAGCCGACCGGCGTGCGGGCGGCGGAGACGATGACGATGTCGCTCATGAACGGGCTCCTTGCGCTTTCAGGCTTAGCGCGACTAACAAGCACACCTTGGCGGGCCGCGTCACGCATCGGTTTGATGTAGATCAGGCATGTGACCGGAGCATGCCCGAAGTGCGCTTTCAGGCGCACTGGCCTTGCCCGTTTGCATCCGCGATGATGCGGTGCGAAAAAGGCCCCAGACGGGGGTCTCAGGAAGCACGATGGCGAATGAGTCTGAGCCGGCGGCGTCGTCCGACCGGGTGATCATCCAGAAGTACGCGAACCGGCGGCTCTACAACAAGGCCACCAGCACCTACATCACGCTCGACGACCTCTCGACCATGGTCAAGGAAGGCGTCGACTTCGTGGTCTACGACGCCAAGACCGGCGAGGACATCACGCGCAAGGTCCTGACGCAGATCATCTTCGAGGAGGAGAGCCGCGGCCAGAACCTGCTGCCGATCCAGTTCCTGCGGCAGCTGATCCGGTTCTACGGCGACCAGATGCAGGCCTTCCTGCCCAGCTATCTCGAGCTCTCGCTCGACAGCTTCATCCGCCAGCAGGAACGGCTGCGCACCCAGTTCGCGGCCATCAGCCCGCCGGGCATGGCCGGTTACGAGGAGCAGATCCGCCAGAACCTGGCCCTGTTCGACCGGGCGATGAAGATGTTCACGCCGTTCGCCTTCACGCCGCCCGAGGCCCCGGCGGCCCAGGCCAAGGCGCCCGAACCGGCCGAACCGGCGCCCAAGTCCGACGACCTGGCCGAACTGCGCCGCCAGATGGAGGCCATGCAGGCCCAGCTCGCGGCCCTGGCGTCGAAGAAGTAGCGGCGTCTAGGCCGCCCGCACCTTCAGGCGCGCGCCGCCGAGGACTTCGGTGACCTCGACCCTGGCCCCGCCGGCCAGGGCGCCGTCGCCGTCGAGTTCGGCCGCCCATTCCTTGCCGTCGACGAACACCCGTCCTTCGCCGCGCTCGAAGGCGGCCGCAGCCTCGCCGTGGCGGCCGACGAGCCGGCCGAGCTGGTCGTTGATGTCCGGACCGGTCGCGTGCGGCCGGATGAACCAGCGCCGGCCGACATAGGTGCTGACGATGGTGAGCACGGCGAACAGGGCCAGCTGCAGCGGCGGGTTCAGCAGGCCCGTGAGGGTGGCCAGCGCCACGGCGACGGCCGAGCCGGCCGGCCACAGCAGCCAGCCCGAGCCGGTGGCGAGCTCGATCACCAGGAACACGGCGCCGAGGGCCAGCCAGACCCAGAACGGGTGGCTGGCGTAGAAGGCGGTGACCCAGTCCATGGCTCAGCTCCCCGTCGGGACGGAGGGCGCGGGCGGCGAGTTGGGCCGGCGCTGCGGCTGCGGGGCGGGCGGCGGGCCGCCCTGCGCGGCCTTCACCAGCTCGGTGATGCCGCTGATCGAGCCGGCGATGCCCGCGAAGTCGGCGGG
>DASZQQ010000548.1:0-4523 GCA_035549595.1 Caulobacteraceae bacterium | reverse complement strand
CGGGCCCGGGTAGACCACCGGGCTTGCGGCGCCGTCGGGGGCGACGGCCTGCACGCCGAAGAAGAAGTCGTCGATGTTGACGCTGGTGAGCGTCAGGCTGGTCGCGTCGCCCGGCGCGGTGCGGCTGAAGCGCCACTGCGGCTCGGTGGTCGGGCGCCACCAGACGCGGTAGGCGGCCGCGCCCGCCACCGGGCTCCAGCTGACCTTGGTGTCGGGGCTGACGGCGCCTTCGATCTTCACCCCCTCGGGCGGGGCCGGCGCGCCGGCGAGGGCGGCCAGGCCGACGACGTTCAGCCGCGTCACCTGGGCGAGGTAGGCGAAGTCGACGCCGGCGACGACGTCGCCGTAGGCGATGCCGTTCTCGGTGCGCACGTCCTGGTGCTGGCGGGTGTAGTTCTCCTGCGCCTCGGTGATGCGCACGGCCGGGAAGCCGGCCTCGAGCATCTTCACCTGGTCGCCGCCGCGGCCGAAGCGGTCGGTGCGGTAGACCATGACCACGTCGAGGTTGGTCAGGTACTGGTCGGCGAGGCCGTCGAGGAAGCGGGCCAGCTCGCGCGACGGGCTGTCGACCTCGCCGCCGTTGTAGCGCCGGCGGCCCGCCTGCTCGGGCGTCTCCACGGCCTTCGTACCCTCGGAGAACACCCGCACGTGGGTGTCGTCGGTCAGGCCGCTGACGCCGTGGCTGTTGCCGACGATGTCGTTGTTGAGGTCGGCCTCGACGCGCCAGGACTGGGCGTGGGCGTAGTCGGCCAGGATGCCGCCGCCGTAGAGCCCCTGCTCCTCGCCCGACAGCACCGCATAGACGATGGTGGCGGCGAACCTGTGCTTCGAGAGCACCCGCGCGGCCTCCATCACCGCCGAGACGCCCGAGCCGTCGTCGTCGGCGCCGGGCGCGTCGGCGGTGGCGTTCATCACGTCGCTGACGCGGCTGTCGAGGTGGCCGGAGATCACCACCACGCGGTCGGGATCGGTGGTCCCGCGCTGGATGGCGAGGACGTCGACGATGCGGGTGGGCTTGGGCACGCGCTCGCCGGTGACCGTGGCCTCGGGCAGGGCGATGGTCAGGCAGCCGCCGCAGTCCGCGGCGATCTGGCGGAACTGGCCCTCGACCCAGGTCCGGGCCGCGCCGATGCCGCGCGTGGGCGAGGCCTGGTCGGAGAGGGTGTGGCGCGTGCCGAACGCCACCAGGCGCTCGTCCGTGGCCCGAAGGCGCTCGGCGCTGACCTCGGCGGCGACGGCCTTCAGCACCGGCTGCTCGACCGGCCCCGCCGGCTGCGCCGCCGCCGCGCCCGCCACGACGAACGCCGCCAGAACGCCCCACACCCCAGCACGCATCCGCCCCACTCCCTCACCGAAAGCGCGAACCTTGGCGGACCACGGAAGACGCGGCAACTGCCGAGCGCGAGATCATGGGGCGGACCCCTGAGTTCACACCGGCGAAGCCGGGATCGATCCCACCGCTGCTCTCACCACAGAGGACGCAGAGGAACACAGAGGTCACGGAGGGTTCCGAGCCGGGCCGCCGCGCCCCCCTGCGTCCCTCCGTGCCCTCTGTGGTGAAAGCGGCCTTCGGCCTGGGCGCCCAACTGTCAGGCGGAACCTGCCGCGCGCCTGATCATTGGACGGACGACCCCGCGGGAATCGCCTGTTGGCAGCCACCGGTCCGGAGCGCCAGCAAGGCGTTTGCCGCGATTCAACCTAGCCCTTTCGAATCGTTCAGTATTCGGGGGTTCGAATATGTCCGTGCTCGAAACCGACATCGTCGACTACATCTACCTCGACGACGACGAGGAGACGCCGGTGCTGGTGGTCTCCGATCCATTGACCTGGCGCCCGCCCGAGGACGCCGTCCACCTCGACGCCCTGCGCGAGAAGCTCAACGCCCAGATCGCCTTCGTCGAGACCGGCCAGATCAAGGGCGTGTGGCCCGGCTACGCCGGCGGCCTGGTGCGGGTGGAGGTGGTCGCGCGCTGCGCCCTCAACGAGGAGGCCAGCCACTTCTACGGCGTCGCCCAGCAGGTGATGAGCAAGGCCAACATGGACCTGTGCTTCCGTCTCTGGGACGCGTGAGGCCATGGGGACATGAAACCCGAAGGGGTTCGTGTCCCCGATGCCAGGTTGCGCTCGCAAAGGGGACACGATTCCGCAAGCGGCATCATGTCCCCGGATGCTCAGACCTTGATGTCGAGCAGGGCCTTGGTGAACTTCGCCTGGGTCTGAAGCACCGCCAGTCCGGCGCCGACCGCCTCCTTGGCGTGGATCTGGTCGGCGATCGCGGTCGGGAGGCTCTCGCCGCCGTTCGCGGCGCGCAGCACGTCGCTCGAGGCGCGGTCGAAGCGCGCGAAGGCGCTCGTCAGGGCGGAGGTGACAGGGGTGATGGCGGACATCGTCTCGCCTCGTCCAGCGCCCGGATCGGGCGGCCATGCGCCTGCTTCTACGCCGGTTCGGTTAAGCCATCGCGCAAGCAAAGGCTTAATTTCACGGGATTTTCCGGAAACCATGACTCTACTCTTCCCCCACATGCGTGGGGGAAGAGAAAGGCGCTCAGATCGCGCCGGGGTCGAAGAGGTCGATGGTTTCGACGTGGCCGCCGTTGGCCTTGACCGCGGCCAGGACGTCGGGGCGGGAGATGACCTTCAGGAAGTCGTCGTCCCAGGCCTTGTCCTCGTGGCCGTGCGTCGGCGGGCGCTTGAAGCGCTGCAGGGCGACCAGGGCGTCGGTGCGCTTGGCCGGGTCGTTCAGGCGCTCGATGTAGACCTTGGCCGCACCGTCGAGGTCGCCAGCGCAGATCAGGCCGTTGAGGACGGCGCCGTAGTCGGGCGTCCGCGGCGCGGTGACGATGGCCAGCTCGCGCTGCATGGCCGCGCGGTCGCCGGTGACCGAATAGGCGCAGGCGCGCATGGCGGCCAGGTAGGCCTTGCCGTTGTCGGTCAGGCCGTCGGTCTTGACCGCCTTGAGCAGGTCCAGCGCCAGGGGCGATCGGTCGGTGTCGATCAGGTAGCTGGCGTAGGCGAGCTTCTCCTCGAAGCCCTCGTCGCCCTGGGCGTCCTCGGCGGCGGCCTCGGCGAAGGCGCCGTCGGCGGCGTCCAGCCGGCCCATGCGGCTCAGGATCTCGGCCTTCAGGCCCTGCAGCCGGCGCAGGGACGGGTCGGCGTCGGCGAAGGCGCTGGCGCCGAAGTCGTCGTAGTTGTCGAGCGCGGCCTGGACGGTCTTCAGCGCCGCCTCGTCCTGGCCGAGGCGCAGCTGCAGCTGGGCGATGCGGTAGGGACCGGAGAGCCAGTCCTTGTGCGCGCCCGCGGCCAGCAGCGCCTGGACCAGGGCCTTGCGCGTGGCCTCGACCAGGTCGACGGCCCTGGCCGGGCCGGCCACCGCGGCGAAGCGGTCGTCGGCCCGCAGCGCGATCAGGGTCGTCGGGTCGACGATGCCCTCGGCCGCCGCCTTGGCGTCGGCGTCGCGATGCGCGGCCAGCAGCAGGCGCACGCGCTCGAGCTTCAGCCCGGCGGCGTCGTTGAACGGATCCTTCGGCTTCCACCCTGCGTGATCCAGCGCCTCGAGCAGGGCCATGCGCCGCTGGTCGGCGTGGGGCAGGGATTCGGCGTAGGCGTAGGCCGAGAACACGGTCTGCTCCTTGATGTCGCCGAGCAGGGCCGGGGAGCGGCGGGCGAGGGTCGTCAGGGCGGTGACCCCGTCGTCGATGCGGCCGAGGTTGAGCGCCAGGTCGATGTGCAGGCTCCAGGCCAGCGCCGTCGCCTCGGGTTCCTGGATCGCGCGCCGCGACAGGGCGAACGCCGCCTGGCTGTGGCCGAGCCGGGCTTCGCAGAGGTCGGCCCCCTCGAGCACCGCGGCGCGGAAGCGCGGCTCCAGCTGGGCGAAGCCGGGGTCGTCGTAGACCGCCTTGAGGGTCCCTGCAGCGGCGGCGCAGTCGTCGCGCAGCACCTGGGTCATGCCCTCGGCGGCCTGGGTCTCCAGGGGCGAGGGCTTGTGCGGCGCCTCCTGGGCGAGGGCCGCTCCGGCCGTCAGCCACGCCGCGCCCGCCAGCCCGTACAACCACCGCCGCATGCGCTGCGCTCCAGGAAAAACCAGGGCCGGACTATAGCCGCGACCGTGGCCGGGGCGAGGCGAATCCGGCTGCGGCGTCGTGCTGCAGTGCAGCAGAGCTTGCCAGATCGTCACATTCCGGCCACAATCTACGTTACTAAACCGTTTCGTTCGGCCACCGTGTGCCGGTCGAACTCCGTCCCGCCGCCGCCTCGAGGGAGATCAGGCGACCGTGGGACACGGATGTCGGGGGGCGCGACAGCCCTCGTCGCAAAGGACACGAGTTTCTTGTTTTATCTTACGCAGACGCGCGGTGAAGCGCGCGCGCTGGCCTGCGCCCTTTTGGGTCTTGGCCTCGGCGTCGCCGTCGGCGGCGCCTACCTCGGCGGCCTCGCCTTTCAGGCCGCCCAGAACCACGCCCGGCTCCAGCGCCTGTCCGGCGCCGCGGCGTCGGGCTTTTCCGACGACGCCCTCGCCCGCGCCGA
>DASZQQ010000547.1:0-4435 GCA_035549595.1 Caulobacteraceae bacterium | reverse complement strand
CGGCCGCCGCCGCGGCGGCGCGGGCGGCCGGGACGCCGGTGAACGTCACCGACCAGCCGGACCTCTGCGACTTCTACACCCCGGCGGTCATCGACCGGGGCCAGGTGGTGGCCGCGGTCGGCACCGCCGGCGCCTCGCCGTTGCTGGCGGCCATGATCCGCACCGAGGTCGAGAGCCGCATCCCCGAGGGCGCGGGCCGGGTCGCGGCCCTGATGTCGCTGCACCAGCAGGCGATCCGCGACGCCTTCCCCGACCTCGGCGACCGCCGCGCCTTCCTGCGCGCCCTCATGGCCGGGCCCGCCGCCGAGGCGGCCATGGCCGGCGACATGGACGAGGCCTCGCGCCGTCTGCTCGAGGCGGTGGAGGCCGGGCCGCGGCGCGCGGGCCAGGTGACCATCGTGCTCGTCGCCGGCCGGCCTGACCTGATCCCGGTCCGCGCCGTCGAGGCGCTGGCGGCCGCCGACGCCGTGCTCGCCGGGCCCGATGGCCATGCCGTCCTGGACCGGCATGCGCGCCGCGACGCGCCGCGCCTCGCCGGCGCCGCCGAGGTGCTGGCCGAAGCGGGGAGCGGCCGGAGCGTGGCGGTCGTCGCTCCGTCGGCGGACCCGGCGCTGGTCGCCGACCTCGCCGCGGTCGGCGTGCCGGTCGAGATCCTCGCGCCGGCGCCCGGTCCGCGATGACCCTGGGGGCGGACGACTGGGGCGCGGTGCTGCTGTCGCTGAAGGTGGCCGCGGCGGCCACCCTGTTCGGACTGCCGCTGGCGCTGCTCGTCGCCCAGGCTCTCGCCCGCGGCCGCTTTCCGGGCCGGTCCCTGCTGGACGCCCTCGTCCACCTGCCGCTGGTGCTGCCGCCGGTGGCGACCGGCTTCGGCCTCCTGCTCCTGTTCGGACACCAGGGTCCGGCCGGCCGCGCGCTGGAGGCGCTGGGCCTGAGCCTCGCCTTCCGCTGGACCGGCGCGGCCCTGGCCTCGGCGGTGATGGCCTTTCCGTTGATGGTGCGGCCGATCCGGCTGGCGATCGAGGCGATCGATCCGGAGGTCGAGGAGGCCGCGCGGACGCTGGGCGCCGGGCCGGTCGTGCGCTTCTTCACCGTCACCGCGCCCCTGGCCGCGCCGGGCCTGGCGGCCGGCGCCGTGCTCGGCTTCGCCAAGGCCCTCGGCGAATTCGGCGCGACCATCACCTTCGTCGGCGCCATTCCCGGCGAGACCCTGACCCTTCCGGCGGCGATCTACCAGGCGACCCAGGTCCCTGGCGCCGAACCTAGGGCGCTGGCGCTGTGCCTGATCTCGGCAGCCATCGCCGTCGCGGCGGTCCTGGCCTCGGACATCGTCAGCCGCCGCATCGTCGCGGCCCGGGCGCGGGGCTAGAAATCAACTACACGTCGATCGGGCGGCCGTTCGTCTCCTTCAGCAGGAACGGCAGGGTGACGACGCTGATGCCGGTGAAGATCGCCGGGTACCAGAGGCCGGCGTAGACGTTGCCGGTGGCGGTGACGATGGCGAAGGCGGTCACCGGCACGAAGCCGCCGATCCAGCCGGTGCCGACGTGGTACGGCAGCGACAGGGCGGTGTAGCGGATCCGCGTCGGGAAGATCTCGACCAGGGCCGAGGCCATCGGCCCGTAGAGCGCCGTGCAGGCGACCACGAACACCATCAGCACGGCGAACAGGCCCCAGAAGTTCACCCGCGCCGGATCGGCCTTGGCCGGGTAGCCGGCCTGGGCGAGGGCCGCGTGCAGGCGCTTGTCGAGGTCGGCCTTGGCGCCCTTCAAGGCGTCGGCGGAGAGGGCCTTGCCCTCGACCGAAGGGACCACCGCGGCGCCGATCTTCACCTGCGCCAGTGACCCGGCCGGCAGGGCCTCGTTGCGGTACGAGACGCCCATGTTGGAAAGCGCGCTCTTGGCCAGGTCGCAGGAGGTCGAGAACTTGGCCTTGCCGATGATGTCGAACTGCACCGAGCAGGCGGCCGGATCGGCGGCGACGATCACCGGCGTCCGGGCCTGGGCCTCCTCCAGCGCCGGATTGGTCAGGTGCGCCATGGCCTTGAAGCCGGGCAGGTAGAAGACGAGGGCCAGGGTCATGCCGAACCACATCACCCACTTGCGCCCGGCCTTGTCCGACAGCCAGGCAAAGAGGACGTAGAGCGGCGCGCTGGCGACCGTGATCGCCATCAAGAGCAGGTTGCCGGTGGCGGGGTCGAGCTTCAGGAACCGCTCCAGGAACACCTGCTCGGCGTAGAAGAACAGGGTGTACCAGGCCGCGCCCTGGGCGCTCATGAACGCCACCAGCACCATCAGCACCAGCTTCAGGTTCGGCCAGCGGCCGAAGGCCTCGCTGTAGGGGGCCGGGCTCTCGGCCCCGGCGTCCTTCAGCTTCTGGAACGCGGGGCTCTCGGAGAGCTTCAGGCGCATGAAGATCGAGATCGCCAGCAGGCCCGCCGACAGCAGGAACGGCACGCGCCAGCCGGCGATCCAGGTCGGCGCGGCGAAGGCCGCCTCGCCCATGGCCGCGCGCGTGGCCAGGATCGCGGCCAGGGCGCCGACCAGGCCGAAGGCGGCCGAGGTCTGGATCCAGCCGGTGTAGGCGCCGCGCTTGTCGGACGGTGCGTGCTCGGCGACGTAGATCGCCGCCCCGCCGTATTCGCCGCCGAGCGCCGTGCCCTGGACGATCCGCGCCAGGATCAGCAGCAGCGGCGCCACGGGGCCGGCCTGCTGGTAGGTGGGCAGAAGGCCGATGGCGAAGGTCGCCCCGCCCATCAGGGTCACGGTGATCAGGAACGCCGCCTTGCGCCCGACCCGGTCGCCGAGGCCGCCGAAGATCAGCGCCCCGATCGGGCGGAAGAAGAAGCCGGCGCCGAACAGGGCCAGGGCCGCCAGCAGGCCCGCGGTGGCGTCGAGCCCGGCGAAGAAGTTCTTGCCGATGATCGAGGTCAGGGCGCCGAAGACGAAGAAGTCATACCACTCGAACGCCGTGCCGGCCGACGAGGCCGTGATCACGGTGCGCATCGCGGCGCCCGTGGCGCCTCCCTTGCCGCCGCCCCCCTTGCCGCCGCTTACGCCGCCGGCCGTCACGTCCGCCATTCGATCCTCCCCCTGGCGGGGAAGGGTCTAGCATCGGGGGCGCGAAAGGCGAAAGGCCGCTTACGCCGTCGCGCGGGCGGGGCCCCGGGGGGCCGCGCCGGCGATGCGGTGGATCTCGCCCAGCAGCTCGCGCGCCGAGATCGGCTTGCCGACCACCCCGCTCATGCCGACGACCAGGTACTCCTCGCGCTGGTGCGCCAGGACGTTGGCGGTCAGGGCGATGATCGGCACCTGGCCGGCGTCGCCGGGCAGGGCGCGGATGCGGCAGGTGGCTTCCAGGCCGTCGATGTCCGGCATCTGGATGTCCATCAGCACCAGGTCGAAGCCGCCGCGCGCGGCCGCCTCGACGCCGGCCAGCCCGCTTTCCGCCGTCTCGACCGAGGCCCCCAGGCTTTCGAGCAGCTTCTGGGCGTTGGTGCGGTTGATCGCATTGTCCTCGACGACCAGCAGCCGGAGGCCCGTCAGCCAGGCGCTGTCGCCCGGCCCTTCGGCTGCCGGCGGCTCGCAGGCCGGGGCGTCGATGTCGATCCAGAACGTAGAGCCGGCGGCCGCCTTGGAGACGAAGCCGACGTCGCCGCCCATCAGGCGCGCCAGGCGCCGGGTGATGGAAAGGCCCAGCCCCGTGCCGCCGAACCGGCGCGTGGTCGAGGGGTCCGCCTGGGTGAAGCGATCGAAGAGACCGATCTGGGCCTCCGGCGCGATGCCGACGCCGGTGTCCTCGACCTCTATGCGCAGGCGCCCGAGGGCCGGCTCGGCCACGCGCACGACGACGCCGCCGCCCTCCGTGAACTTCACCGCGTTGCCGATCAGGTTGAACAGGGTCTGGCGCACCCGCACCGGGTCGATCCGCCGCCAGGCGCCGGAAAGCCCGCCCTCGATCTCCAGCGCCAGGCCCTTGGCCTCCGCCTGGGCGCGCAGCAGGCCGACCACGCCGGCGACGATGGCGTCGGGCTGGGCCGGCTCCGGCGAGAGTTCGAGGCGCCCGGCCTCGATCTTGGAGAAGTCGAGCACGTCGTTGAGCAGCGCCAGCAGCATCTGGCCGCAGCCGAACGCCTCGTCCAGCAGCCTGCGGCCCTCGTCCGACAGGGCCTCCTGCTTCAGCAGGCCGAGCACGCCCAGCACCCCGTTCATCGGCGTGCGGATCTCGTGGCTCATGTTGGCGAGGAAACTGGCTTTGGCGTCGCCGGCCTGCTCGGCCGCGGCCAGGGCCGCCTTCAGCCGCACGGCCGAGCCCTGGGCGTCGCGCCGCGCGGCCACCAGGTCGGTGATGTCGTCGACGTAGACGATCACGCCGCCGACGGTCTCGTCGGCGTCGCGCCAGGGCCGCACCTGCCAGCGGATCCAGCGCCGGCGCCCGC
>DASZQQ010000546.1:0-4823 GCA_035549595.1 Caulobacteraceae bacterium | reverse complement strand
ACTGACTCCCGGCCTCGCCCCTGTCACCCTAGGCGTCGCCAAACAGCCCTAGGAGCGACCTTCATGGATCGGCCAGATATGCACGCCGAAGCGATAGACGTGCACCTAAGCGAGGATCGCACGTATGCGGTGCTCGACGTGGTGAACCAGATCCACTCGTTCACCGTCACGCTGACTTATCAGGCTCTGGTAGAGCTTCGAGACCGTATTTCGCGCGCGCTTTCTGCATAAGCTCGCGTTGGATTTCTTCAGAAGGTGTGTAGGTCGCGGGGTCGGCGTTCTCGGGCAGGCCGAGAGACGCCCTTACCTTCTTGAGTTCCTGGATTGTGTACATAGCCAAGCCGCTCCGATAGTCTGCCTATCGGGCTGGATGGCTTCAGCTATTCGACTGGGCGGGGTTCGCGGCCCCGCCGGTCACCTCACTCTTTAGACATCAACTTCCCTAGACGATAGCCGTCTCGGAAGCCCATGTATCCGCGCACCAATATCCAAACGGCCCAAGGCGCGAAAATCGCTGCTGTTGCGACCCACTGGCTCCATCCAAGGAGGACAGACAGCGCCAGACCAGCAATGAGCGATACGAAGAGCGCAATGGCGAGTAGCCACGTTAGGTGGTCAATCGCCTTCCAGAGCGAGGCTAGCCTCATGGTTTCGCCTTGCTTGACTCGCCCTTCGGTGGCGCCGCTTGCTTGTGAGGCTTCGGGGGAGTCGCCAGGGCGTTCTTGAGCGCCTGGTCGAACCGATGCTCGGCGCCGGGTTCGTCTTGTAGTTTGGAGAGGGGTTTGCTGGGCATGGACCCGAATGATCTTTGGGCGATCCCGCCGCACGCCGTTCCGGGTGAGCGGGAGAAGGACCCACTCTACACCAGCGTCGGGCGAGCGCTAAGCGTAACGATGTCTTGGGCGAGCCCGCCTACGCATACTCCACAGCCGAAATCGACCGGTTTGCCGGCCAATTTGAAAAGCTCATTGAGCCTGCGGGGGAGTTGCTCGTGCGGCTTGCCGGTAAGCATTCAGCGCAACACGCAGGACGTCTTCCGCCATCCCAGCCAAAGAGACGGAGTCCGTCAGATCAAGCAGGAAAGCGGAAGTCGCCTTGACCACCTCTGGGGTGATCTCGAATGCCGGCCTGTCACGCTCGCAAGACGTGGTATCGGCGGCCTGTTCAGTCAAGTATATAACTCCCCCCGCGGGACCGTTGCTGATCCTCTGTGTACCCCTGTGAACCTCTGTGTCCTCTGTGGTCGACCTTGGGCGTCAGGCATGGTCCCGGCTTCGCCGGACTGGTCCCCCCGATCAGACGCCGTGGCCATCAGGTTTGGAACCACGAACCACACGAACCACACGAACGCGTTGAGCAAGCGGCGCGCGCGCAGACCTGGGCTCGGTCCCCCGTTCCTGTGGTTCGTGTGGTTCGTGGACCCATTCCTTGCAGCGCTGCCGCGCCAGGAGCGCTTGCCGGCCAGGTCTCGGACGCCGCAGCGGCCGTTTCGTGTGGTTCGTGTGGTTCGTGGTTCCAATAGATGGGGACACGAACGCTTCGCGATCATGTCCCCGACAGAGGCCGGATCGCGCGCGACGGGCGGCGGCGGCCACGCTATATGGGCGCAGATGCAAGTGCTTTCCCCCGTCCTCGCCCGCTGGCCGTGGTTCGCCCTCGTCGCTTCCGCCGCCATGCTGGGCGCCGCCCATGCGTTCGAGACCTTCGGCCACCTGGCGCCCTGCACCCTCTGCCTGCGCCAGCGCGAGGCCTACTGGATCGCCGGGACCATCGCCCTGGTCGGCTGCGGCCTGGACCTGACGCCGCTGCGCGCCCGCACGGGACGCCTCGTGGCCGCCCTGCTGATGCTCGCGTTCCTCTACGGCCTCGGCTACGCGGTCTACCACGCCGGGGCCGAGCAGAAGTGGTGGCCGGGGCCCAAGGAATGCAGCGGCGGCCTGACGGCGGTGAAGGCCGCCGACCTCGACGCCCTGCTGAAGGGGGCCAAGATCAACATCCCGCACTGCGACGAGATCGCCTGGTCGTTCCTGGGCCTGTCCATGGCCGCCTGGAACGGGTTGATCTCGCTGGGCCTGGCCGTGGCGAGCGGCCTGGCGACGTTCCGGAAGGCGACCCCCGCATGAGCGAACGCCCTGTCCCCGCCAAGCCCGGCCCGGGCGCCGGCCGCGCGCGCCTGGCCGAGATCCTGCGCGTCGACCACGCCGGCGAACTGGGCGCCGTGCACATCTACCGCGGCCAGCGCGCCGTGCTGGGCGCCGTTAAGGGTCACGAGCGCGCCGCCGAGAGCCTGGCGCGGATGGAGGCGCAGGAGGCCGAGCACCTGGCCCGCTTCGACGCCATGCTGACCGAGGCGCGCGCCCGGCCGAGCCTGCTGGCGCCGCTGTGGCGCGCGGCCGGCTTCGCGCTGGGCGCCGGCACCGCCCTGATGGGCGAGAAGGCCGCCCACGCCTGCACCGAGGCGGTCGAGACCGTCATCGAGGGCCACTACGCGCGCCAGATCGAGGAGCTGCAGGACCGGGCGCCGGCCCTGGCGGCCGAGCTGTCCAAGTTCCGCGACGACGAACTGGCCCACCGCGACGAGGCCATCGCCGAGGGGGCGCAAGGCGCCCCAGCCCATGCGCTCTTGACGGCGGCGATCCGGGCGGGCTGCCATGCGGCGATCCGCCTGGCGGAGAAGATCTAGAAACCGAAGAGAGGCCCGGGCGCCGGACCCGGAGCCCGAGGGGGGCGAGGATGGACATCGACCAGATGCGGCGCGACGCGGAGACGCCGGTGCTCGCCACCGAGGCGGACCTGCCGGGCGTGGCCCGCGACCTTTCCGACGCCTTCGCCGACGATCCGATGTTCGACTGGTTCCTGCGCGCCGACGCCCGCCGCGACGAGGCGCGGCTGCGCATGTTCAACCTGCTGGTGGGCGGCATGGCCCGCGGCGTCGGCCGTATCGAGCGGCCGGCCAGCGGCGGGGCCGCGGCGATCTGGATGCCGTTCGAGTGGCTGGGGCCGACGCCGCTGAGCCAGGAGCTGCGCGCCCTGCCGACCTTGCTTTTCGCCACCGGCCTCGCCCGCTTCGGGCGCCTGGCCGCCATGCGCGCCGACATGGACAAGCACCACCCGATGGAGCGGCGGCACGCCTACCTCTGGTTCCTGGGCGTGGCTCGCCAGGCGCAGGGCCGCGGCGTCGGCTCGCGCCTCCTGAAGCACGCCACCGACCGCCTCGACGCCGAGGGCCTGCCCGCCTACCTCGAGACCCAGACCGAACGGAACGTGGGCCTCTACCGCCGCCACGGCTTCGAGGTGATCTCCGAGCACAAGGCGCGCGCGGACGCGCCGAACATGTGGAGCATGTGGCGCGAGGCGCAGCCGCCGGCCTAGCCGGGGCCGCCCGCACGTCGGGGAACCGACCGGGCCGTCGCACATTCCCTGGGGCGCAACCACAACAGCTGAGGCGCTCCAAGATGACCTCGAAAGCCTTCAAGATCTGCGCCCTGGCGCTGGCGCTGGGTTCGGCCGTCGCGCCGCTGACGGCGCAGGCTCATTCGCGCTACTACTATGACCGTTACGGCCACCGGCACTACTATTCGTCGAACTACGACTACCATCACCGCCACTACTACGGCCCGGACGGCCGGCGCAGCTGCCGCGGCGAGAAGCGGGCGCGCTCGACCAACGGCTCGGTGATCGGCGGCCTGACCGGCGGCACGCTCGGCGCGGCGGTCAGCCACGGCAGCCTGGGCGGCGCCCTGATCGGCGGCAGCGTCGGCGCCATCGCCGGCCACGAGATCGGCCGCAGCGGCGTGAACTGCTAACCCGGCCGCGCGTCTATCGGTCCGGAATTTCGATCGGCGGCGTCACGGGAGGAAACTCCTGGGGCGTCGCCGGTGGCGTTTCGGGCGGCGGGGCCGGGGCCGGCTCGGCGGGACCGGGCATCGGCGGCTCGGGGATTTCCGGCGTCGGTTCATTGGGCATGAGGCGCCTCGAAACTGCGGTCGAAACAGGATAACGCATCCCGCTGAAACCCGTTCGGGGGAAAATCGTGGCCCGGTCGGTCGAGAGCGCGGGACTCCTGGTCTGGCGGCGTCGGGACGGCGCGCCGCAGTTCCTGCTCGCGCATCCGGGCGGCCCGTTCTGGCGAGGCCGCGACGCGGGCGCCTGGATGATCCCCAAGGGCGCGATCGAGCCGGGCGAGGACGCCCTGGCCGCCGCGCTGCGGGAGTTCGCCGAGGAGACCGGCTTTTCCGTCGAGGGCCCGTTCACCGCCCTCGCGCCGATCCGCCAGCACGGCGGCAAGCGCGTGCGGTGCTGGCTGGCCGAAGCCGACCTCGACCTTGCCCACCTGGCGAGCAACACCTTCGAACTCGAATGGCCGCCGCGTTCGGGCCGCATGGCGAGCTTCCCGGAGGTCGACCGCGCCGCCTGGTTCGATCCCGACGAGGCGATGGCCAGGATCCTCCCCTCCCAGGCCCCGCTGCTGGTCGAGGCTATGGAGCGGATTACGACCGACCGCCTGTAAGGCGGCAGGCTCCGAAATTCACCACGAAGCACTCGAAGCACACGAAGGGGCGGGCGGAACCGGCGACGCCTCGCCTAAGGCGAGGCTTTAATTCTTGGCGGAGGTCGAGGTCATGGCCGCGGCGCCCCTTCGCGCCCTTCGCGCCCTTCGCGGTCTCGATCCCTGTCTGCCGCAGACGCAGCCCCGCGAGGTTTACCGCGAAGGGCGCGAAGGACGCGAAGTGGATCGAGTGCGCGCTGCGCGCGCCGCTACCCGGCCCCCTTGGTGTGCTTCGTGTGCTTCGTGGTCCAGACTTGCGGCGGCGCCACGCCCG
>DASZQQ010000545.1:0-8401 GCA_035549595.1 Caulobacteraceae bacterium | reverse complement strand
CAGCGCGTCGCCGCGGAGAACAAGCTCGACCTCGCTCAGGTCGCCGGCACCGGCAAGGACGGCCGCATCACCAAGGGCGACGCCCTGGCCGCCCTCGAAGCCCGCGCCCAGGCGCCGGCGCCCGCCCCCGCCGCGCCGCAGCCCGTCCGCGAGGTGCACGAGCGCGAGGAGCGGGTGCGCATGACGCGCCTGCGCCAGACCATCGCCCGGCGCCTGAAGGAGGCCCAGTCCAACGCCGCCATGCTGACGACCTTCAACGAGGTCGACATGGGCGCGGTGATGGCGCTGAGGAACCAGTACAAGGACGTGTTCGAGAAGCGCCACGGCGTGCGCCTCGGCTTCATGAGCTTCTTCGTCAAGGCGTGCATCTTCGCCCTGAAGGAGGTCCCGGCGGTGAACGCCGAGATCGACGGCCAGGACCTGATCTACAAGAACCACTACGACATCGGCGTCGCCGTCGGCACCGACCGCGGCCTGGTGGTGCCGGTGGTCCGCGACGCCGACGCGCTCAGCCTCGCCGGCATCGAGAAGACCATCGGCGACCTCGGCAAGAAGGCGCGCGACGGCGCCCTGGCGCTGGAGGACCTGCAGGGCGGCACCTTCACCATCTCCAACGGCGGGGTCTACGGCTCGCTGATGTCGACGCCGATCCTGAACGCGCCGCAGTCGGGCATCCTGGGCATGCACAAGATCCAGGACCGGCCGATGGTGGTGAACGGCCAGATCGTGATCCGGCCGATGATGTACCTGGCGCTCAGCTACGACCACCGCGTGGTCGACGGCCAGGGCGCCGTGACCTTCCTGGTCAAGGTCAAGGAGCACATCGAGGACCCGCAGCGCCTGCTGCTGGAGGTCTGAGAGGCTTCGGGCGGTGGCCGAGCGCGTCGAGGTCGGCCGCGTCTCCACCTTCGCCGAGGCGCAGGTCGCCTGCTCGGCCCTGCGCGCCTCGGGCATCGACGCCGTCGCCGACGAGGATCCGCTGGCCGTCGGCTGGCGCGAGCCCTACGGCCAGGGCGGCTATCGCCTCTTCGCCCCCGAACGCGACGCCCGCGCCGCCCGCGCCCTCCTTGCCGAAGCCGACGCGGCCGCCCCGCGCCCCCTCACCCCGCCGGCCCGCCCCGACCGCCTCGGCCAGCTCCGCCTGATCCTGGTCGCCGCCCTCTTCGCCGCCGTCGCCATCGCCGCGATCGTTGGCCGGGGCCTGCTGCGCTGACCGGTTGGCCGCGGAGCCTGCCGCGGTCGCTCGTTTCACCACGAAGGACGCGAAGGACACGAAGGCGCCTGTGTTTCCGGCGTCAGGCCTGCGCGCCGCGGTTTCCGATCGCGCGCGAATGCGCGCCTTTCAACCTGGCGACCGCGGTCGGACCTCTTCGTGACCTTCGTGTCCTTTGTGTTCTTCGTGGTCCAAAGCGGCGGAACGGCTGACTGGGCGGCAGACATCTCGGCCCGCCGGATCGAAGCGACACCGAACCTTTGCCGCGCTCGCGGCTTCTAGGAGGCGCCGCCTCGCTCGCCTGCGCGCGGCGTGCCATACCTGCCAACAGCCGCGAGAGCTTCCATGTCCAGCGAAACCCTCCACGTCCCGCGCGAGCGCCTGCAGAAGCGGACCCTCGACCTGCACTACGCCATCACCTCGCTGATGGAGGAGCTGGAGGCGGTGGACTGGTACCGGCAGCGGGCCGACGACTGCGACGACCCGGAGCTGAGGTCGATCCTGCTGCACAACGGCAACGAGGAGATCGAGCACGCGGCCATGGTGCTGGAGTGGATCCGGCGCTCCGATCCGCACTTCGACCACGAGCTGCGCGAGTACCTGTTCACCGAGGGCTCGATCACCGGCCGCGAGGCCGAGGCGACCGGAGACGCAAGCTGAGCGCGGTCTGGGACGAGGAGGACGGCGAGGTCGCCGGCGAGGGGGAGGTGGTCGTCGCCACCGTCGCCGTCGTGGGCGAGCGCCTCGACAAGGCCCTGGCCGCCGCCGCGCCGCAGCTGTCGCGCGCCCGCATCCAGGCGCTGATGGCCGAGGGCGCGGTCACCTTCGGCGGGGTCCCGGTCAGGGACGCCTCGGCCAAGGCGGCTCCCGGCGACTACGCCATCCTCGTCCCCCCGCCCGCGCCGGCCGAGCCGAAGCCGGAGCCGATCCCGCTGCGGGTGCTCTACGAGGACGCCCACCTGATCGTCGTCGACAAGCCGGCCGGCATGGCCGTCCACCCGGCCCCCGGCAGCGAGACCGGCACCCTGGTCAACGCCCTCCTCGCCCACTGCGGGACCAGCCTCTCCGGAGTCGGCGGGGTGGCGCGGCCCGGCATCGTCCACCGCCTCGACAAGGACACCTCCGGCGTCATGGTCGCGGCCAAGACCGACGCGGCGCACCAGGGCCTCTCGCGCCTCTTCGCGGCGCACGACATCGAGCGCGTCTACGTCGCCCTGACCCGCGGCGCCCCCACGCCGGCGCGCGGGACCGTCGTCACGCGGATCGGCCGCTCGGCCAGGGACCGCAAGAAGATGGCGGTGCTGAAGGCCGGCGGGCGCGAGGCTGTCACCCACTACGCCACCGAGCGGACCTTCGGCCCATCGGAGCGGCCGCTCGCCGCCCGCGTGGCCTGCACCCTGGAGACCGGCCGCACGCACCAGATCCGCGTGCACCTGGCCTCCAAGGGCGCCCCGGTGCTGGGCGATGCGCTCTACGGCTCCGGGCCGCCGGCGCCCGCGGTCCGCGAGGCCATGGCCGGGGCCGGCCTCGCCCGCCAGGCCCTGCACGCCGCCGTGCTCGGCTTCGTCCACCCGGTCACCGGCGAGGCGCTGCGCTTCGAGACGCCCTTGCCGCCCGACATGGCGGCGCTGGAACGGGCGCTGGCCCGTCTGTGAGGCGCCTCGTCGCCCTCCTCGCCGTGGCGCTCCTCGCCGCCTGCCAGCCGGCGCCACCGTCGGGCGGCCCGCCCAAGCCGAGCGCCGCCGGGCTCGTGCCCCTGCCCTGCCGGACGGCGACCCTGCGTGCGTTCTCGCCGGCCTACTGCCTCCTGAAGCGCAACTACGTGACGCCCGCGGCGCGGCAGCTGGCGATCGACGTCGCCGCGCGTTTCGCCCAACGCTATCCGGGCGGGGTCGTCTACTACATGGACGCCTCGGGGGCGGACGGCCATCGGCCGATGTGGCCCCATCTTTCGCATGGCGACGGCCACGAGATCGACATCGCCCTCGACTACGACGACCGCGCCGGGCGTCCGCTGGCCAGGCCGCCCGGCGAGACCGGCTACCGCAACTACGAGCCGCCGCGCCCCGGCGATCCGGTCATGTGCGTCGGCGTGCGCTCGCCCAACCGCGACCCGGACCCGCCAAGGGACCGGGACTGGCGGCTCGACGACGCGCGAACGCGGACGCTGGTCGAGATCGTCGTGGCCGACCCCCGCGTGCGCCGCGTGTTCCTGGAGCCGCATCTGAAGCGCCGCCTGGGCCTGGAGGCGCGCGCCAAGATCCACTTCCAGGGCTGCCACGCCGCGCGGCACGACGACCACCTTCACATCGATGTGCTGTGAGGCTGAAACCTTTCGCCCGCTTGAGGCGTATCAAGGCGTGATAGACGCCCTTACGTCGTCTTAAGAAACCTTCACACGACAGCCCCTCAAATTGGGCGCAACCAATACCTATCTATCCCATCAAACGGGGGGCGAGCGCGACCGCGCGCTCGACGCCCAAGGGAAGGGGAAAAGTACAACATGGCTTCGATGACCGCGCTTGCCGTGATGTCGCCCGAGGGCGGCCTGTCACGGTACCTGACCGAGATCCGCAAGTTCCCGATGCTGGCCAAGGACGAGGAGTTCATGCTGGCCAAGCGCTGGAAGGAGCACCAGGATCCCCAGGCCGCGCACCGGCTCGTCACCAGCCACCTGCGTCTCGTGGCCAAGATCGCCATGGGCTACCGCGGCTACGGCCTGCCGATCGGGGAGGTGATCTCCGAAGGCAACGTCGGCCTGATGCAGGCGGTGAAGAAGTTCGAGCCCGACAAGGGCTTCCGCCTGGCCACCTACGCCATGTGGTGGATCCGCGCCTCGATCCAGGAATACATCCTGCGCTCGTGGTCCCTCGTGAAGATGGGCACCACGGCGGCGCAGAAGAAGCTGTTCTTCAACCTGCGCAAGGCCAAGAGCGAGATCAGCGCCCTGGAGGAAGGCGACCTGCGCCCCGACCAGGTCCGCCAGATCGCCACCAAGCTCGGCGTGCTCGACGAGGAGGTGATCTCGATGAATCGCCGCCTCTCCGGCCCCGACGCCTCGCTGAACGCGCCGCTGCGTTCGGACAGCGAGAACGAGTGGCAGGACTGGCTGGCCGACGACGAGGCCGTCTCCCAGGAGACGCGCCTGGCCGAAGACGAGGAGAAGTCGATCCGCATGAGCCTGCTGGAAGAGGCCATGACGGAGCTGACCGACCGCGAGCGCCACATCCTCACCGAGCGGCGCCTGAAGGACGATCCGACCACCCTCGAGGAACTCGCCTCGCAGTACGGCGTCAGCCGCGAACGCGTGCGCCAGATCGAGGTCCGCGCCTTCGAAAAGCTGCAGAAGGCCATGCGCGCCGCCGCCAGCGAACGCAACCTGGTCGACGCGTAAGCGCCGTCCGGGGGCGGGACCGCCGACCGCCGGGGCTTCATCGCGGTCCGATTTGGACCACGAAGGACACGAAGGACACGAAGGGGCCGGGGTTACCCGGCCCCTTTTTCATGCCATCGGGATGATCATACATGCGCGCTTGCGCGCGACCGGCTAGCCCCGAGGCCGCGCCGGAGCACGGGGCCTTCGTGTCCTTCGCGTCCTTCGCGTCCTTCGTGTTCTTCGTGGTGAAAAGGAGCGCCGGCCCGTTCCCCACCGCCGCCGGAGAAGCTACGCCGCCGCGGCGCCCTCTGATCCGGTAGCGCAACCTGGTCGACGCGTAGGCGCCGAGGGCAGGACCGCCAACCGCCTGGGCTTCATCGCCGGTCGACTTGGACCACGAAGCACGCGAAGCACACGAAGGGGCCGGGGTTGCCCGGCCCCTTTCTCGCGCCATCGGGGATGGTCCCGAACGCGCGCTTGCGCGCGATTGGCTGCCATTCAGAACTGCGCCGGAGCACGGCGTCTTCGTGTGCTTGGTGTGCTTCGTGGTGAAAAAGGGAGCCCGACCCGTCTCGATCCCTGCCGGAGAGGTTACGCCGCCGCGGCGCCGTCGGAGCCGGCCGGGAGGAAGCCCCACAGTTCGGCCAGGTGCATCTGCAGGTCCTGCTTGCTGATCTTGGCGTCCTTGGCCGCGAGCAGCTTCTTCTGCAGGGCGAGCGCCGCCAGGCCCAGTTCGATGTCGGCGATGGCGCGGGCGGCGGCCTGGAGTTCCTGGGCCTGGGCCTGCATCGAGCGCAGCGCCTGCTGCGGATCGGTGTCGATGGCGCCGATCGCGGAGCGCAGGATCTTCAGGGCCTGGACGATGCGCGCCATCTCCGGCGTCTCGGCCTGGTCGACGTTGCGCTTCAGGGGGCCGGTGTAGTCGCCCGAGTTGAACCGCCGCCGGTCGGGGCCGACGTAGTTCACCGCCTCCACCCAGTCGCGGCTGCGCAAGGTGACGGCCTCCAGGCGGCGCATCAGGTCCTTGATCGTGAACGGCTTGCGCAGGAACTCGTGCACGCCGGAATCTCGTGCGCCGAGGATGATCGCCGCGGTCGCCTCGCTGGTGACCATGATCACCGGCGCCTTGCGGCAGGCGAGGTTGCTGCGGCGCAGGCGATGGGTGAAAGCCGCGCCGTCAACCGACGCGTTCTGCTCGACGAAGATGATGTGCGGATTGACCCGCTCGGCGAGCTCGAAGCCCTTGCGCACGTCGGGCGCCGTCCAGACCTGGCAGTTGCTGATGTCGCGCAGCAGGTCGGTCAAGAGCCGCACGCTGGCCGGCGCCGGATCGACGATCAGGACGCGCTGCATCAGCGGGGCGATGCGCTGCATGGTCCTGGCGTCGTTGTCGAACACGGCGATCCTGGGAGTGAGTCGTGGGCGAATACCCTAGGACCGGACGGTAAACGCCGGCTTGACGCACCGTCGTTATCCGGGTGCGCGCGCCCCCTTCAACCCGCCGGACGGCGCCCAGTCTGGGGAGCGCTTCCGAGATGGTTCGACCTTCTTGCTGCCTAAGCCTGGAACGGGTCGCGCATCAGGATCGTGTCGTCGCGCTGCGGGCTGGTGGAGAGCAGGGCCACGGGGGCGCCGATCAGCTCCTCGATGCGGCTGACGTACTTCACCGCCGCCGCCGGCAGGTCGCGGAACGAGCGCGCGCCCTGCGTGCTCTGGCTCCAGCCCTCGATCTCCTCGTACACCGGCCGGATCGCGGCCTGCGCCTTCAGGCCGGCCGGCAGGTAGTCGAGCCTCTGGCCGTCGGCCTCGTAGCCGACGCAGATCTTCAGCGTCTGCAGGCCGTCGAGCACGTCGAGCTTGGTCAGGGCGATGCCCTCGATGCCGTTCAGCGCCACCGACTGGCGCACCAGCACCGCGTCGAACCAGCCGCAGCGGCGCTGGCGGCCGGTGACGGTGCCCATCTCCTTGCCCACGGTCGAGAGATGCCGGCCGACCTCGTCGTTGAGCTCGGTCGGGAACGGGCCCTCGCCGACGCGGGTGGTGTAGGCCTTGACGATGCCCAGCACATAGCCGGGCCCCTTCGGCCCCAGGCCCGAGCCCGCCGCCGCCTGGCCGGCGACCGTGTTGGACGAGGTCACGAACGGATAGGTGCCGTGGTCGACGTCGAGCAGAGCGCCTTGCGCGCCCTCGAACAGCACCTTGCGGCCGGCCTTCACCTGCTCGTCCAGCAGCCGCCAGGCGGGCCGGGCGTAGGGCAGGATCTTCGGGGCCATGGCCTCGAGCGAGGCCAGGATCTCGCCGGCGTCGGCCTCGGGCAGGCCCAGGCCCCGGCGCAGCGGCGCGTGGTGCGCCAGCAGGCGGTCGATCTTGGTCTCCAGCGCCTCGCGGTCGGCAAGGTCCGCCACCCGGATCGCCCGGCGCCCGACCTTGTCCTCGTAGGCCGGGCCGATGCCCCGGCCCGTAGTGCCGATCTTGGCGCTGGAGGCGGCTTCGCGCGCCTGGTCGAGGTCGCGGTGCAGCGGCAGGATCAGGGCGGCGTTGTCGGCCAGCACCAGGAGGTCCGGCGTCACCACGACGCCCTGCTCGCCCAGGCGCGCGATCTCGTCGACCAGATGCCAGGGGTCCACGACGACGCCGTTGCCGATCACCGACAGCTTGCCCTGGACCACGCCCGACGGCAGCAGCGACAGCTTGTAGGTCTGGTTGCCGACCACCAGGGTGTGGCCGGCGTTGTGGCCACCCTGGAAGCGCACGACCACGTCGGCGCGGTTCGACAGCCAGTCGACGATCTTGCCCTTGCCCTCGTCGCCCCACTGGGCGCCGATCACGGTGACATTGGCCATTGGATACGATCCTCCGCCTGCCAGGCTGACCCTCGCCGCCCTTCGACAGGGCTCGGCGGCGGGGCTTTGGATCGATGGGGCCTCACGCCGACGGCGAAGCCGGGCGGGCGTCTAGACCAACGCCTGGGGGCGCGTCAAGCGAGCAGGCCGGCGGCCGGGCCGGTCGTTTCACCCGCGGCTGAAGCGGCTGACGTCAGACGCCGGCGAACTCGCCCTCGTGCAGGCGGCGCGTCAGCTCGTAGCGATGCACCTTGCCCAGGGGCGTGCGCGGCAGGGCGTCCAGCTTGTGCACCGCCACGTTCTCGAAGCCCCACAGCACCGACTGCACCGCCTCGCGCAGCTCTGCGGCGCTGATCTCGCGGCGGCTCTCGAGGAACAGGTGCAGCTGCTCGACCCGCTCGCCCAGGCGGCCGGAGATGATGCACGCCCCCTCGCAGCCGAGCTTGTCCTGGATCGCCCGCTCCCACGGCCCCACCGGGTGCTTGGCGCCCTGGATGCTGACGACGTCGGTGTGGCGCCCGTGCAGGGCGATCCGGCCCTGGCCGTCGAGCTCGCCCAGGTCCCCGGGGTAGAACCAGTCGCCCTGGAACATCCGGGCGGTGAGCTCAGGGTCGCGGAAGTAGCCGTACTCCGCGCCCGGGGCGACGCGCACGCGCACGCGGCCGAGCTCGCCTGGCGGCAGGGGCCGGTCTTCGTCGTCGACCACCTCGACCTGGCGACGCGGATCGAGGTGGTACCAGAACAGGTCGTCGTCGGAGGCGACGAAGCCGCGCGCCCAGCCGCCGACCTCGGTCGACGACAGGTTGATGGCGACGCGCGGGCAGATCCGCCTCCGGATCTCGCGCAGCATGTTCGGGCTCACGGCCTCGGCCGTGATCGTCAGGGTCAGGTCCGGATGGAACGGGAAGGCGTCCTCGGGCCGCGACAGCAGGTCGGTCACATAGCCCGGCGTGCACACCGCGTGGTTCA
>DASZQQ010000544.1:0-2306 GCA_035549595.1 Caulobacteraceae bacterium | reverse complement strand
CGGGCGCCGCGATGCGTGAATTTCAGGCTTGAAGGAGAAGGTTCAGGCTTCAGGCACCTTGGCCGCCAGTTCGTCGAGCCAGGCGCGGGCGACGCTGTCGGAGGGCGCGCGCCAGTCGCCGCGCGGCGAGAGCGCGCCGCGGGACGAGATCTTCGGGCCGTTGGGCACGGCCGAGCGCTTGAACTGGCTGGTCTCGAAGAACCGCCTCAGGAAGACGCCCATCCACTTGCGGATCTCGGCCAGGTCATAGGCCCGCTGCGCCGACGGCGGAATGTCCTGCGGCCAGCGTCCGCGGCCGGCGTCGCCCCAGGCGGCCAGCGCCATGAAGGCGATCTTCGAGGGCCGGAAGCCGTAGCGGGCCACGTAGTGCAAGGTGAAGTCGTGCAGGGCGTAGGGCCCGATCATCTGCTCGGTGGACTGGATCTGGCCGCTGGCGTCGGCCGGCACCAGCTCGGGCGAGATCTCGGTGTCGAGCACCGCCAGCAGCACGGCCGAGGTCGCCTCGTCGACGTCGCCCGAGCGCGCCACGAACCGGATCAGGTGCTGGATCAGGGTCTTCGAGACGCCGGAGTTGACGTTGTAGTGGCTCATCTGGTCGCCGACGCCGTAGGTGCACCAGCCCAGCGCCAGTTCCGAGAGGTCGCCGGTGCCGACGACGATGCCACCGTTGCGGTTGGCCAGGCGGAACAGGTAGTCGGTGCGAAGCCCCGCCTGCACGTTTTCGAACGTCACGTCGTAGACCGGCTCGCCCTTGGCGAACGGGTGGCCGATGTCCTCCAGCATGCGCGTGGCCGCCGGGCGGATGTCGATCTCCTGGCCGGTGGCGCCGATGGCCCGGATCAGCTTCCAGGCGTTGTCCCTGGTCTGGTCCGAGGTGGCGAAGCCGGGCATGGTGAAGGCCAGCACGTTCGCCCGCGGCAGGCCCAGCTTGTCCATGGCCCGGGCGGCGACGATCAGGGCGTGGGTGGAATCGAGGCCGCCCGAGACGCCGATCACCGCGTGGCTGGACTTGGTCGCCTGCAGCCGCCGGGCCAGGCCCTCGACCTGGATGTTGTAGGCCTCGTAGCAGTCCTCGCGCAGGCGCGCCGGGTCGGAGGGCACGAACGGGAAGCGCTCGATCGGCCGCTCCAGCGGCACGGTCCTGGCCGGCGCGTCGAGGGCAAAGTCGATCCAGCGGAAGTCGGCGACGAGGTCCGGCGCGTTCAGGCGCCCGTCGTTGAAGGTGTTGGCGCGCATCCGGTCCTGGCGGATGCGGCCGAGATCGATGTCGGCGAAGGTCACCGTGTCGCCGACGAACCGCTCGGGCCGGACCAGTTCGTCGCCGCACTCGAACATCCCGGCCTGGCCGTCCCAGGCGAGGTCGGTGGTCGATTCGCCGGGCCCGGCGGCGGTATAGATGTAGGCCGAGAAGGTCCGGGCCGACTGGCTGGCGCACAGCAGCCGGCGCGTGTCGGCCTTGCCGATGACGATGTTGCTCGCCGAGAGGTTCACCAGCACCTCGGCCCCCGCCATCGCCGCGGCGCTGGAGGGCGGGATCGGCACCCAGATGTCCTCGCAGATCTCGACGTGGAAGGTGAAGGGCGCGGTCCCGGTCGAGCGGAAGATCTGGTCGACGCCGAACGGCGCGGCCTGGCCGGCGAGCGCGATGGTCTCGCCGCGCACGGCGGCGCCGGCGACGAAGTGCCGGCGCTCGTAGAACTCGCGGTAGTTCGGCAGGTAGGCCTTGGGCACGACGCCCAGGATGCGGCCGCGATGGATCACGACGGCGCAGTTGAAGAGCCGGCCTTTCGTGCGCAGCGGCGCGCCGACGATGATCACCGGCATCAGCGCCTTCGAGGCCTCGGCAAGCTCGCCGACGGCCGTCTCGACCGCGTCCAGCAGGGCGTCCTGCAGCAGCAGGTCGTCGATGGCGTAGGCCGAGAGGCCGAGCTCGGGGAAGACGACGAGGCCGGCCGCCCGGGCGTCGGCCTCGCGGGCGAGCTTGAGCGTCGCCTCGAGGTTCGAGGCCGGGTCGGCGGTCACCACCTTCGGCACCGCGGCCGCCAGGCGGATGAACTCGTGGCTGTAGAGCGAATGGAAGTCGAAGGTCACGAGTCGTCGCCGATTCCGGTGCATCCGTTGGGGCGTCATGGCCCGCATTCGGCCCGCCAGCAAGATTTGGGCCCTCGCGGCGCCGTTTGAAAGGGTCCGGGCCTTTCGGCGGAACGCCGTTCGCCCATCGCCGCTTGACCTCGTCCGCACACGGGCTTTGCTTCGCCGCACGATGTTTCAACGGGGAGTTGGGTGATGGGGACGCAGGCCGGGGC
>DASZQQ010000543.1:0-13209 GCA_035549595.1 Caulobacteraceae bacterium | reverse complement strand
GAGCCGGCGCCCGGCGCCCCGGCCCATCTGGCCCAGCGCCTCGTCGGGAGGCTGAAGGAATGGACCGGCGCGCCGTGGCTGGTCGCCGCCGAGGGCAGCGGCGGGGCCGAGACCCTGCTGGAACGCACCCGGCGCGAGAAGAACAAGGCCCGCGAGGAGGCGCTCGCCGACCCCTTCGTGCGCGCGGTGATGGAAGCCTTCCCCGGGACCGAGCTGACTGAGGTGCGCCAGCTGGCGGCGCCCGAGGCCGCCGCGGCGCCCGCCGAGGACGGCGACGAACAGGACGATGAGGAGTAGGGCGTGAAGGATCTCGGCTCGCTGATGAAGCAGGCGCAGCAGATGCAGGAGAAGCTGCAGGCGGCGCAGGCGAAGCTCGCCCAGACCGAGGTCGACGGCCAGGCCGGCGGCGGCATGGTGCGCGTGACCCTGCGCGGCTCGGGCGAACTGGCCAAGGTCGTGATCGAGGAGAGCCTGATGGCGCCGGGCGAGGGCGAGATCGTCGCCGACCTGATCGTCGCCGCCCACGCCGACGCCAAGAAGAAGCTCGAAGCGGCCCAGGCCGAGCTGATGCGCGAGGCCGCCGGCCCCCTCGCCGGCCTCCCCGGCATGCCGAAGCTGTTCTGAGTGGGGGCGGGGGCAACACACCCTGCTCTTCCCCCAGAGGGCGTAGAGCAATAGCGCCATGGCCGCTTCCGCCGGACCCGAGATCGAGCGCCTGATCGCCCTGCTGGCCAAGCTGCCAGGCCTGGGGCCGCGGTCGGCAAGGCGCGTGGCCCTGGCGCTGCTGAAGCGGCGCGAGCAGATGCTGGCCCCCCTGGCCGAGGCTCTGGCCGACGCGGCGGCCAAGGTGCGGGTCTGCTCGGTCTGCGGCGCCCTCGACACCACCGATCCCTGCGCCGTGTGCGCGGACGGCCAGCGCGACGCCTCGCTGATCTGCGTGGTCGAGGAGGTCGGCGCCCTCTGGGCCATGGAGCGCGGCGGGGCGTTCAAGGGCCGCTACCACGTGCTGGGCGGCCTGCTCTCGGCGCTGGACGGCGTCGGGCCCGAGGCGCTGCGCATCGGGCCTTTGGTGGCCCGCGTCGCGGACGGCGCCGTGCGCGAGGTGATCCTCGCCCTGCCGGCCACCGTCGACGGCCAGACCACCGCCCACTACATCGCCGACCGCCTGGCCCCCAGCGGCGTCGCCGTGACCATGCTGGCCCGCGGCGTCCCCGTGGGCGGCGAACTCGACTGGCTCGACGACGGCACCATCGCCCAGGCGCTCAGGGCGCGAAGACCGGCCTGACCGGGGCGTGGCGCCCTATCGCGACTCCTGATACGAACGGACCATGAACGGAATGGTCTTCCTGCTGATCGGAGCCGGGCTCGGCGGCCTCTGCGCCCTGGGCATGGCTTTCTGGGCGCTGGCGGAGCGGCGCCGGGCGGTGGCGGCGGAATCGGGGCTGCAGGCCTTGACCGAGCGCGCGGCGCGGGCCGAGGCGCAGCTCAGCCTTCTGGAAGGCCAGGCGGCGGCCCAGGCCGAGCTCGTGAAGGCGCAGGCGGCGGAGTCGGCCGGCAAGGTCGCCGAGACCCTGGTCCAGCGCGCCCAGGAGACGTTCCAGGCCCAGGAGCGCGTCGCCCAGGCCAAGCTCGAGGCCCAGCTTAAGCCGGTGGCCGAGACCCTGGCCAAGATGCAGGAGCAGGTCGCCGCGGCCGAGAAGGCCCGCGCCGAGCAGTCCGGCGGCCTGAAGCAGCAGATCGAGCAGCTGCTGGCCGCCTCGGTCGCCACCCAGGACGAGGCGCGCAAGCTCTCGGCCGCCCTGCGCCGCGGCGCCGGCGTCCAGGGCCGCTGGGGCGAGCAGACCCTGCGCAACGTGCTGGAGGCCGCCGGCCTTTCGCAGCGCTTCGACTTCCAGGAGCAGGTCGACGTCGACACCGACGAGGGCAAGCGCCGCCCCGACGTCACCGTGCGCCTGCCGGGCGGCGGGGTGTTCGTGATCGACGCCAAGTGCTCGGCCAACGCCTTCCTGGAGGCCCAGGACGCGCCGGACGAGGCCGCGCGCGAGGCGGCGCTGGTCCGCCACGCCCAGGCCGTGCGCAGCCACGTCGGCGCCCTCTCGGCCAAGGCCTACTGGGACCAGTTCAAGGCCCAGGGCTCGCCCGACTTCGTGGCCATGTTCATCCCCTTCGACAGCTTCCTGGCCGCCGCCATCGACCGCGCGCCGGACCTGATGACCGAGGGCATGGACAAGCGCGTGCTGATCGTCACGCCGACCACCCTCTTCGCCCTCTGCAAGGCGGTGGCCTACGGCTGGCGCGTCGAGGACCAGGCCCGCGGCGCCCAGCGCATCGCCGACCTCGGCCGCGAGCTTTACCGCCGCATCGCGGTGATGGGCACGCACGCCATGCGCCTCGGCCGGTCGCTCGAGGACTCGGTGAAGCGCTACAACGAGTTCGCCGGCTCGCTGGAAAGCCAGGTGCTGGTCCAGGCGCGGCGGTTCGAGGAGTTGTCCGTCGACCACGAGGGCCGAGACATCCCCGCCCTCGGACCGGTCGAGACCGCGGTGCGGCCGCTCGCCAAACTGGCGCCGGTGATCGAGGCGGCGGAGTAGGTCTCCCGCGGCAATGACCGACCTTGACGCTCGGGATTGGCGACCCTAACTCACCGCCGTCATGAGCCTTCGCCGCATCCTCACCGTCGACACGGACCTCGCCGTCCTGAAGCAGGTCTCCGAACCCGTCGAGACCGTCGACGACGAGCTGCGCGCGCTGATGGACGACATGCTGGAGACCATGTACGAGGCGCCCGGCATCGGTCTGGCGGCGATCCAGGTGGGCGTCGCCAAGCGCGTCATCGTCATGGACATCAGCCGGGGCGAGGGCGAACGCGAGCCGCGCTACTTCGTCAATCCCGAGATCCTGTGGGCCTCCGAGGAGACCCAGCCCTACGAGGAAGGCTGCCTGTCGGTGCCGGAGATCTACGACGAGGTCGAGCGCCCGGCGAAGGTCAAGCTGCGCTACCTGGGCTACGACGGCAAGGAAGTGATCGAGGAGGCCGAGGGCCTCTACGCCGTCTGCATCCAGCACGAGATGGACCACCTGAACGGCGTGCTGTTCATCGACTACCTGTCGCGCCTGAAGCGCGAGCGCGCCGTCAGCAAGGTCAAGAAGGCCGCCCGCGACCGCATGGTCGCCTAGGGCCCTCCCCAGTCCGGGTCGCCCGGCCGCCCGGCCAAACGGCGCCCTGGCCATGTCGGTTCGTTGGCCCTAAATCCTCGCCGCCATGCGCCTCGCCTTCCTGGGAACGCCAGACTTCGCCGTGCCGACCCTGGCCGCCCTGATCGAGGACGGCCACGAGATCGCCTGCGTCTATTCCCAGCCCCCGGCGCCGCGCGGCCGCGGCCAGGCGCTGAAGCCCTCGCCCGTGCACGCCTTCGCCGAGTCGAAGGGGCTGGCGGTGCGCACGCCGGCCTCGATGAAGACGCCCGAGGAGGTCGAGGCCGTCCGCGCGCGCGGCCTCGACGCCGCGGTGGTGGTCGCCCTCGGCCAGATCCAGACGCGCGAGGTGCTGGAGGCGCCGCGACTCGGCTGCTTCAACCTGCACGCCTCGCTGCTGCCGCGCTGGCGCGGCGCGGCGCCGATCCAGCGCGCGATCATGGCCGGCGACGCCCAGACCGGGGCCGAGGTGATGCGCATGACCGCGGGCCTCGACGAGGGCCCGGTGATCGCCTCCCTCACCCTGCGCATCGGCCCGCTCGACACCGCCGGGACCCTGCATGACCGCCTGGCTCCCGCCGGGGCCGCCCTCATGGCCGAGGCGATGCGCAAGGTCGGCCGCGGCGAGGCGAAGGAGACGCCCCAGCCGGCCGAGGGCGTCACCTATGCGAAGAAGATCCGGCCGAAGGAGGCGCGCATCCGCTGGGACCGCGACGGCGCCCTCGTCGACCGCCAGATCCGCGGCCTCGCCCCGTTCCCCGGCGCCTGGTTCCTGGCCCCGTCCGAGCGCGGTCCGGTGCGGGTGAAGGCGCTGCTCTGCCGCTGGGAGGACCAGGACGGCGCGCCCGGCGTCGCCCTCGACGACGCCCTGCTGATCGGCTGCGGGACCGGCGCGGTGCGCATCCTGCGCGCCCAGCGCGAGGGTCGCGCGGCCCAGGAGGCGGCCGACTTCCTGCGCGGCTTCCCGGTCGCGGCCGGGACGCAGCTCGGCTGATGCCCCGCTACCGGCTCACGCTCGAATACGACGGCGGACCGTTCAACGGCTTCCAGGCCCAGGGCGACCTGCCGACCGTTCAGGGCGCGGTCGAGGCGGCGGTGAAGGCGTTCTGCGGCGAGGACGTGCGGCTGCAGGCCGCCGGGCGCACAGACACCGGCGTCCACGCCACCGGCCAGGTGATCCACATCGACCTGACGCGCGACTGGCGCCCCGAGGTGGTGATGAACGCCCTCAACGCCCACCTCGTGCCCCGTCCCATCGCCGTGCTCGACGCCGCGGTCGCGCCCGAGGGCTTCCACGCCCGCTTCTCGGCCAGGGGCCGGCGTTACGTCTACCGCATCCTCAACCGACCGGCGCCGCCGGCCCTCGACCAGGGCCGCGTCTGGCACGTGAAGAAGCCGCTCGACGCCGAGGTCATGCACAGCGCCGGCCAGATCCTGGTCGGCCACCACGACTTCACCACCTTCCGCGACGCCGCCTGCCAGGCCAAGTCGCCGATGAAGACCCTCGACGAGGTGCGCATCTGGCGCGAGGGGACCGAGGTGCGCCTTGCCTTCGCCTCGCGCTCGTTCCTGCACCGCCAGGTGCGATCGATGGCCGGCACCCTGGCCGAGGTCGGGGTCGGGCGCTGGACCGAGGAAGACCTCGCCGCCGCCCTCGCCGCCCGCGACCGCCGCGCCTGCGGCCCCGTCGCACCCGCCCACGGCCTGTGCCTGGTGGGCGTCGAGTATTGAGCCGTCAGCCGGGCCGGTTCGAGAAGCGGGTGAAGTAGTCGGCGATCAGGCGTTCGTAGATCGCGGCCAGCTGGCGGATCTCGGCCACGGGGGCGCGTTCGTCGACGGCGTGCATGGTCGCCCCGACGAGGCCGAACTCGACCACCGGGCAGAGCTTGCGGATGAAGCGCGCGTCCGAGGTGCCGCCGGTGGTGGACAGCTCCGGCTCGGTCCCCGAGACCGCGCGCACGGCGCCGGCGACCACGTCGACGAAGTCGCCGGGCTCGGTCAGGAAGGCCTCGCCGCTGATCCGGGTCGCGACCTTCAGCGTCACGCCAGAGCCTTCGGCCGCCTTGGCGCCCTCAGCCGTCAGCCAGTCCGCCAGGGAGGCCCCGGTGTGGGCCGGATTGAAGCGGATGTTGAGCTTGGCCCGCGCCTGGCCGGGGATGACGTTGTCGGCGGTGTTGCCGACGTCGATGGTGGTGACCTCGAGGTTCGACGGCTGGAAGACCTGGTAGCCGTCGTCCAGCGTTCGCGCCTGCACGGCGGCGAGGTAGCGGATCAGCACCGGCACGGGATTGGCCGCCCGCTGCGGATAGGCGACGTGGCCTTGGCGACCCTCGGCGGTGATCAGGGCGTTGATGCTGCCGCGCCGGCCGATCTTGATCATGTCGCCGATCTTCGCGCTGGAGGTCGGCTCGCCGACGACGCAGTGGTCGATGACCTCGCCCTCCGCCGCCAGCGCCTCGACCACGGCGCGGGTGCCGTGGACGGCCTCGCCCTCCTCGTCGCCGGTGATCAGGAACGAGATCGAGCCGGGCGGCTCGCCGCGCGCCAGGGTCGCCTCGGTGGCGGCGACAAAGGCGGCGATGGCGCTCTTCATGTCGACCGCGCCGCGGCCGAACAGCACCCCGTCCTCGACCGTCGCGGCGAAGGGCCCCTGGCTCCAGGCGCCGGCGTCGCCGACCGGCACCACGTCGGTGTGGCCGGCGAAGCAGAGGTTCGGCCGCGCCGTCCCGCGCCGGGCGTAGAGGTTCTCGATCTCGCCGAAGCGCATGCGCCGGCAGGCAAAGCCCAGGGCCTCCAGGGCCCGCTGCACCACGTCCATGGCGCCGCCGTCGGCGGGGGTGACGGAGTTGCGGGCGATGAGCTCGCGGCTGAGCTCGACGGGATCGATGCTGACGACGCTTGTCATGGGCGATCCTTTAAGATGGCCTCCGCCCGCCCGCAAACCCGGACCCCTTGCCAATGAAGAAGATCGACGTCGCCGCCGTCCCCGCGGAGACCGGCGCCAACTACCCGCCGCCGTTCGACGGCCCCTGCAACGACCAGCACTGCCGGCGCCTGGCGCGCTCGGCGGGCCTGACGCAGTTCGGCGTCAACCTGACGCGCATCCCCGACGGCGTCTGGTCCAGCCAGCGCCACTGGCACAGCCACGAGGACGAGTTCGTCTGGGTGGTCGAGGGCGAGCTGACCCTCGTCACCGACGCCGGCGAGGAGACCCTGCGCGCGGGCGACTGCGCCGCCTTCCGGGCCGGCGAGCCCGACGGCCACCACCTGGTCAACCGGTCCGGCCGCGACGCGCTCGTGCTGGAAATCGGCAGCGCGATGCCCACGGTCGACCGCTGCGTCTATCCCGACATCGACATGATCGCCGAGCCGGGGGTCGAACACTATTCGCACCGCGACGGGACGCCCTATCCGCTGAAGGGGTGAGGAGCGCCTCCGAAGGGGACGGGATCCCGATCCTGTCCCGAGCGCAGGATCAGTCCCGGAGCAGCTCGTTGATGCTGGTCTTCGATCGGGTCTGGGCGTCGACGGTCTTCATGATGATCGCGCAGTAGGGCGAGGGGCCGACGCCGTGCGGGTCCGGGCGGCTGCCGGAGACGACCACGGAATAGGGCGGCACGTAGCCGCGGTGGGTCTCGCCGGTCTTGCGGTCGATGATCGGGGTCGAGGCGTTCAGGTAGACGCCCATGGAGATCACCGCCCCGTCGCCGACGATCACGCCCTCGGCCACCTCGGAGCGGGCGCCGATGAAGCAGTCGTCGCCGATGATGGTGGGATTGGCCTGCAGCGGCTCCAGCACCCCGCCGATGCCGACGCCGCCGGACAGGTGCACGTTGCGCCCGATCTGGGCGCAGGAGCCGACCGTGGTCCAGGTGTCGACCATGGTGTTCTCGCCGACATAGGCGCCGATGTTCACGAACGAGGGCATCAGCACCACGCCCTTGGCCACGTAGGCGCCGCGCCGCACGATCGAGCCGGGCACGGCGCGGAAGCCGGCCTCGGCGAACTCGCGTTCGGTCCAGTTCTCGAACTTGTTGGGGACCTTGTCCCACCACGGGCCCATGCCGCCGCCGAGCGAGCCGTACATCAGCTGGTTGGCGTTCAGGCGGAACGACAGCAGGATCGCCTGCTTGATCCACTGGTGCGTCACCCAGTCGTCGCCGACGCGCTCGGCCACGCGCGCCTGGCCGGCGTCGACGAGGCGGATCACCTCCTCGACCGCGGTGCGGACGGGACCCTTGGTGTCGACGCCGAGGCCCTCGCGGGCCTCCCAGGCCGCTTCGATCTCGGTCTTCAGGTCCGCCAGGGAGACGGTGGTGGTCATGGAGCTTCCTTCAGGCGCGCGCCGGCCAGGAACGGGGCCAGGCGCTCGGTTCGGTGATGGACGAAGGGGGCGGTGCTGGCGGCCGCGTGCGGCCCGACGAGCACGGTGGTCATGCCGAGCGCCGCGGCCGGCTCGAGGTTGCGCTCGGCGTCCTCGAAGAAGGCGGTCTCGGCGGGATCGATGGCGTGCGCCTCGATGATGCGTTCGAAGGCCCGCGGCGAGGGCTTCGGCTCCAGCCCCGCCAGGTTGATGTCGAAGATGTCGTCGAAGAGGTCCGTCAGGCCCAGCCGCTCGGCCACGCGCTCGGCATGGCGCGCATCGGCGTTGGTGAAGATCAGCCGCCGGCCGGGCAGGCGCGCCAGGGCCGCCTTCAGCGCCGGATCGTGCGACAGCCGCTCCAGCGGCAGGTCGTGGAAGATGCGGTGGAAGATCTCCGGATCGACGTCGTGGTGCCGGATCAGGCCCTTCAGCGTCAGGCCGTGCTCGGCGAGATAGCGCTTCTGCAGGGCGTAGGCCTCGTCGCGCGGCAGGCCGGTGACCTCGATCACATAGTCCGTCAGGCGCTTGTCGATGTCGTGGCCGAGGCCGGAATCGAGCGGATAGAGGGTGTTGTCGAGGTCGAACAGCCAGGTCCCGACGTGACCGAGGTCCGGGGCCGGCCCGGGCTGTCCGCCGCCGGCGCTCACGCGCGCACCAGGGTCCCGGCGCCGTGCTCGGTGAAGAGCTCGACCAGCATGGCGTGCGGCCGGCGCCCGTCCAGGATCACCACCGCCTCGACGCCGGCCTCGACCGCTGCGATGGCGGTCTCCAGCTTGGGGATCATGCCGCCGGTGGCGACGCCGTCCGCGATCATCGCCCGCGCCTCGGGAACGCTCATCTGGCGCACCAGCTCGCCATTGGCGTCGAGCACGCCGGCCACGTCGGTCAGCAGCAGCATGCGCTTGGCCTTCAGGGCGCCCGCGAGCGCGCCGGCGACGGTGTCGGCGTTGATGTTGTAGGTCTCGCCCTCGGCGGAGACGCCGATCGGGGCGATCACGGGGATGTAGTCGTCCTGCGAGTTGATCAGGTCCTCGATCAGCTTGGGGTCCACCTTGCTGGGTTCGCCAACGAAACCCAGGTCGACCTCGCGCTCGATGTTGCTGTCCGGGTCCTTCTTGGTCCGGGTGGCCTTCACCACCGTGATCAGGCGCGCGTCCTTGCCGGACAGGCCCACGCCGCGCACGTCGGCCTCGGCCCCGGCCTGGGTGATCCAGCTGGCGATCTCCTTGTTGATCGCGCCGGAGAGGACCATCTCGGCCACCTCCATGGTCGGCTCGTCGGTGACCCGCAGGCCGTCGATGAAGGTCGACTTGACCCCGGCCTTCTCCAGCATGCGCGAGATCTGCGGCCCGCCGCCGTGCACCACGACCGGATGCAGGCCCAGCAGCTTCAGGAGCACGGCGTCGGCGGCGAACAGCTTGGCCAGGGCCTCCTCGCCCATGGCGTGGCCGCCGTATTTGATCACCACCGTCTCGCGGTCGTAGATCTGGATGTACGGAAGGGCCTCGGCCAGCGTCCGGGCCGTGGCCCAGCCCTGTTCTTCCTTCGGATCGCTCACCGCTCGCTCCAATGCTGCGTGCGCGAGATAGCGAACGGGACCGGCCTTGTCATCCCGCACGCAGCGTCGCCCCCCCTCCCCCGTGCAACGGGGGAGGGGGACCGCCGGCCAAAGGCCGGTGGTGGAGGGGGCTCTGCAGACTATCCCAGCGCGGCGGCGGCGATCTCGGCGCGCAGTTCGGGCAGGCCGGTTCCCTTCTCGGCCGAGGTGGCGAGGACGCGCGGGAAGGCGGCCGGGCGCTTGGCGATGGCCGCAGCGGTGCGCTCGGTGACCTGCGCCACCTCGGACGGCTTCAGCTTGTCGGCCTTGGTCAGGACGATCTGGTACGAGGCGGCGGCGAGGTCCAGGGCGTCCATGGCCTCGTGGTCGGGCGGCTTCAGGCCGTGGCGGGCGTCGATCAGCAGGTAGACCCGGCGCAGGTTCGGCCGGCCGCGCAGATAGTCGCGGCCCAGGTTCTGGAACTTCCTGGCCGTCGTGCGCGAGACCTTGGCGAAGCCGTAGCCCGGCAGGTCGACCAGCCTCAGGCGCCCGTCCAGCAGGAAGAAGTTCACCTCGCGCGTGCGGCCAGGCTCGGTCGAGGCGCGGGCCAGGCCCTTGCGGCCCACGAGGCCGTTGATCAGCGACGACTTGCCGACGTTGGAGCGGCCGGCGAAGGCGACCTCCGGCAGGTCGGCCGGGGGCAGGCCGGCGATGGCGACCGCGCCCATGACGAACTCCGCCGGCCGGGCGAACAGGACCCGGGCCGCCTCCAGGGCGTCGTCGTCGAAGACCGCCTCGCTCACCCCGCGGGCGCCGGCTTGCCGGTGATGCGCGCGATGAAGTCGTCGATCGGGTTGTCGACCTTGTAGCGGCGCATCAGCACGTAGCTCTGGATCACGGTGATCACGCTGGACCAGCTCCAGTAGATCAAGAGGCCCACCGCGTACTGCGACAGGATGAAGGTGAAGACCACCGGCATCAGCTTGAACATCAGCTGCTGCGTCGGATCGATCCCGGTCTGCGGCGTCATCGCCTGGCTGATCCACATGGAAAGGCCGTAGGCGATCGGCCAGACGCCCAGGTGCAGCACCATGGAGAAGATGCCGCCGAGCACCGGCAGGGCCATGGCCGCCTGGACCCACGGGGTGTGGAAGACGTCCCAGGGGATGATGCCGAACAGGTTGAAGATGGTGCTGGGATCAGGCGCGGCGAGGTCGTGGATCCAGCCGAAGAACGGCGCCTGGCGCAGGTCGATGGCGACCGTGAACACCTTGGTCAGGGAGTAGAACACCGGGATCACCAGCAGCTGCGGCAGGCACCCGGTGACGGGGTTCAGCTTCTCCCGCTGCAGCAGGGCCATGTACTCGCGCTGGTAGGTCTGCGGATCGTCCTTGTAGCGCTCCTGCAGCTCCTTCTGCAGCGGCGCCAGCTTGCGCATCTTGATCCCCATCTCGTAGCCGCGGTTGGCCAGGGGGAAGGTGCTGAGGCGGATCACCACCGTCAGCATCAGGATGGCGACGCCGTAGTTGTGCACGTAGCCGTAGAAGAACTCGAGCAGCCAGTGGATCGCCTTGGTCAGCGGGTAGAGGTGCCCCCAGTCGATGGCATCCTGGAACTTCGGCACGTTGGCGTAGCTGTTCAGCAGCTGGCGCGCCTTGGGGCCGGCGAAGATGCGGTTGGTCACGCTGACGGCCTGGCCGGGGCCGATGGCCACCGGGCGGGCGGTGTAGCTGGCGGCGTAGATGTTGAGGGCGCCGGCCGCTTCGACCTTGAACTCGGGGCTGATGGTCTCGGTCCCCGGCGGGATCATGACCGCCATCCAGTACTTGTCGGTGACGCCCATCCAGCCGGTGTCGGGATCGAGGCGCTTGTCGGCGTCCTTCTTCCACTGGCTGTACTTATCTTCCTTCAGCGTGCCGCCGAGAACGCCGATGCCGCCCTCGTGGACGATGTTGTTCTTGCCGAGGTCGGCGGGGATGTCGTTGCGCTGCACGACGCCGTTGGGGATCAGCGAGACCGCGGCCGCCCCGCCGTTCGTCACCTTGTCGGTGATGGTGAACATGTACTTGTCGTCGACGGCGATGGTGCGGTCGAAGGTCAGGCCCTGGGGCGAGGCGTAGCGCAGGGCCACCGGGTGGCCGGGCGACAGCGTCTGGCCGCCGGTCTGGGTCCAGAGGCTGTCCGGCCCCGGCATGCCGGGCAGGTTCTGGCCCTGCCAGCCCAGCATCACGAAATAGGCGTGCTCCATGCCCGCGGGCCGCAGCAGCTCCACCGGCGGCGCGCCCTTGTCGAGCGAGACCGGGTACCTGGTCAGGAAGAGGTCGTCGAGCCGGGCGCCGGTCAGGGCGATCGAGCCCTTCAGCGTCGGGGTGTCGATGGCGACGCGCGGGCTCTGCGCCAGGGCCTGGGCGCGGGGCAGGAAGGTCGCCGGTCCCACCGTCGTCGGCGCCTGGGTCTGCTCGGCGACCGCCTGGGCCCGGCGCTGGGCCTCGGCCTTCTTGGTGGCCGGATAGACCAGGAAGTACTCATAGGCCCCGAACAGCACCATGAAGATGACGATGGCGATCAGGGAGTTGCGGTTCTCGCTGGACATGGGGCCTTGCGGTCTTCGAGAGGGGCGAGGTGTGGCCGAAGGGCTCAGGCGTCAGGGTCGGCCGGCCGGGGACCGAGATCGGCGGCGAGCCTTATCAGCGCGGTTTTCATATCGTCAAGCAAACGCCCCCACGGCCGCTCGGCCGTGCCGCCGCGGGCGATGAATACATAGTCGCAGCCGGGCCGCGCGTGCAGGGGGGCGAGCAGCCGGGCGGCCTCGCGCAGGCGCCGCTTGGCGCGGTTGCGCACGACGGCCCCGCCGATCCGGCGGGTGGCGGTGAAGCCGAGGCGCACGAGCTCGCGGCCGTCCTGGCGGTCGCGGGCCTGGGCAAGGACAGCGCCGCGCGCGCAGGCATGGGCCTTGGCGGCGGCCAGGAAGTCCGGCCGCTTCTTCAGGCGTTCGATAGGGAGGGCGGCTTCGGTCAGGGCCGGAAGCCTAGAGAGGTCGCCTAGGCGGTCAGGCGCTTGCGGCCGCGGGCGCGGCGGCGGGCGATCACCTTCTGGCCGTTCTTGGTGGCCATGCGGGCGCGCCAGCCGTGGCGGCGCTTGCGAACGAGACGCGACGGCTGAAAGGTCCGCTTCACGGGAAGGCTCCAAGACAAAACCAGGATCGCCCGGGACGGCGACCCCGGACGAGCGAGCGCGCGGAAATACGGGATGGCCGCGGCAGTGTCAATCCTGCCCGGGCGCCGGTCAGGCGTCCTGGAACTCGACCATCGCCGAGTCGGCCTCGACATCGAGCAGGAGGATGCGGTGGTCCTCGCCGTCCTCGAGCCGAAGCCGGCCCTCGACGCGCGGCCGGCCGGCGATGACCGCGAAGTCGCCGCGGATGTCGCCGGCCGCGCTTCGCTGAAGGCCCTGGCTGTAGAAGTCGATGGCGTAGGCGACGGGCCTGGTCTGGCGTGAGCCCCAGCGCAGTTCGCCCGCGCCGCGCAGTGTCTTGACGAGCCGCAGGGGCCCTCCGCGGGGGGGCACGATCAGGCGGCCCGGTCGCGGGGCAGGGGGAACGGTGGTGCGCGCATGTCTGCCTCCCGCCCGGAAGGATCGCCGCGGGGCGCTCGGCGGAAAGAGGGCGCGCAACGGCGCCGATCAGGCGAAATCGTTGCGCCTGCAAGACCATATAGGGGTTCGCGAAGGCGAGCGCCACAGCGGCCGCCCGCCGGCGGTGATCAGGCGCCGAGCCGCGCGACCACCTCGCCGACCGCTTCCTTGACCTCGAGGCTGGCCCCCTGGCCGAACCAGACGCGGCTGGACGTGCGGACGTTGTTGTCGCCGTACATGTTGGCGCCGCCCGCCGCCCCGTCGGGACCGCTGACATAGAGCACAAGGCCGGCGTTGACCCACACCGGACCGCCTTTGACCGCGGTGAGTTCCACAAGTTTCATGACCGGCCGTTTCTCTGCTCCGGCGGAGCCGCAGGGGGCGGAGACCGGGTCGAGGGAGACTGGGCCCGAAGTGTGAAGGCTTCCCTCTTGAAGGGACGGGAGGCCCGCTCAAGGGCCCCCACGCCCAGCCCCATGGA
>DASZQQ010000542.1:0-3311 GCA_035549595.1 Caulobacteraceae bacterium | reverse complement strand
CCTCCTGATCGCCAAACCGGTTCCCACTTTGGCGGGAGGCGCTCTAGAAACCCTGGAGCCCCGCGATGGAATGAACGCGGCGGGGGTGACGCATTCCGCGACGCCGCCGGGCGCCGTATAGAGCCGCACGTGACCCGTTTCCTTCGCGCCCTGCTGGTCCTCGCCGCCGCGCTCGTCCTTGGCGTGGGGGCGCCCGCATCGGCGGCGCCGGTGCGCGCGCAGCACCTAGGCGCGGACCTCGTCGCCGAGACCACCTCGGCCGCGCCGGGTTCGACGATCTGGGTCGCCCTGGTCCAGGACATCGACCCCCACTGGCACACCTACTGGCGCAACCCCGGCGACGCGGGCGAGGCGACGACGCTGAAGTGGACGCTGCCCGCCGGCTGGACGGCCGGCGACTTCGTCTGGGCGACGCCCGAGCGCCTGCCGGTCGGGCCGATCATGAACTACGGCTACGAGGGCAGGGTGCTGCTGCCGGTCCCGGTGCAGGTTCCCGCGAGCGCCCGGCCGGGCGAGACGGCGACGCTGAAGGCGGCGGCCAGCTTCCTGGTCTGCGCCGACGTCTGCGTGCCGGCCGACGCGACCCTCACCCTGACCCTGCCGATCGCGGCCGGGACCCCGCAGCCGGATCCGGAATGGGGCGGCGCCATCGCCGCGGCCCTCGCCGCCGCGCCCAAGCCGCAGGGGCTGAAGGCCGCCTTCCAGGTCTCGCCCGGCGCGCTGAAGCTCGCCATCGCCGGCGCGCCGCTGCGCGGCCTCTCCGACCCGGACGCCTACTTCTACCCCTACGACGACAAGCTGATCGACCACGGCAAGCCCGAGGCCATCGACCGCGGCCCCGAGGGCCTGACCTTCACCGCCACCCCCGGCTACGACTTCACCGGCGGCAAGGCGCCGACCCTGGCGGCCGGGGTGCTGGTGGCGGGCGGCAAGGCCTATGAGGTGATCGCGCCCGCCGGCCCGTCGCCGCCGGGCGCCTCGGGCCTCGGGCCGCCGGCGAAGCCCTCGACCCTGGGCCTGCCTTTGGCCCTGGCCTTCGCCTTCCTGGGCGGCCTGATCCTGAACCTGATGCCGTGCGTCTTCCCGGTGCTGTCGATGAAGGCCGCGGCCCTGGCCGGCCACGCAGGCGAGGCGCCGGCCGCGCGCCGGCAGGGGCTCGCCTTCCTCGGCGGGGTGCTGGTCGCCTTCCTGGGGCTGGCCGGCCTGCTGATCGCGGCGCGGGCGGGGGGCGCGGCCGTGGGCTGGGGCTTCCAGCTGCAGTCGCCGCCGGTGGTCGCGGGCCTCGCCCTCGTGATGTTCGCCGCGGCCCTGAACCTTTCCGGCCTCTACGAGATCGGGACTTCGATCCAGGGCCTGGGCGCCGGCTTCGCCGCCCGCGGCGGCCTGGTCGGCTCGGCCTTCACCGGCGTGCTGGCGGTGGTCGTGGCCGCGCCCTGCACGGCGCCTTTCATGGCCGGCGCCCTTGGCTTCGCCCTGACCCAGGGCGAGCCGGTCGCCCTGGCGGTGTTCGCCGCCCTTGGCCTCGGCTTCGCCGCGCCCTTCGTCCTGCTCAGCTTCAGCCCGGCGCTGATCCGGCGCCTGCCGCGGCCCGGGACGTGGATGGAGACGTTCCGCAAGACCCTGGCCTTCCCGATGTACGCCGCGGCCGCCTGGCTGGTCTGGGTGCTGGACCGGCAGTCTGGGGACCTGGGCCTGGCGCGGATCCTGGCCGCCGGCCTCGTGCTCGCCTTCGCCGCCTGGGTCTACGGCGCCGCCCAGCGCCGGCGCGCGGCGGGCGGCCGGGCGATCGCGGGCCTCGCGGTCTCCGCGGTGGCGCTCATGCTCGCGATCGGGGTCGTCGCGGCCGGCGGCTACGGCGCGCCCGCCCACGCCGACGCGGCCGAACCGGACTCGCCCGCGGCGGGCGTCCCAGCGCAGGCCTGGTCGCCGGACAAGGTCGCGGCGCTGCAGGCCGCCGGCAAGCCGGTGTTCGTGAACTTCACCGCCGCCTGGTGCGTCACCTGCCAGGTGAACGAGAAGGTCGCCTTCTCCACCGGCGAAGTGGCCGACGCCTTCCGGCGCACGGGCTCTGTCTACCTGGTGGCCGACTGGACCAACCGCGACGCGGTCATTGCCAAGGCGCTGGCCGACCACGGCCGGGTGGGCGTGCCGCTGTACCTGGTCTACGGCGCCGGCGGCGGCGAGCCGAAGGTCCTGCCGCAGCTGCTGACGCCGGCCATCGTCGCCGACGCCCTGAAGGGGGCCGCCCCGCTCAGCTCTCCACCGTCGCCGGGGTCGTGATCACCTCGACGTTGTCGCGCAGCAGGTAGGTCATCTCCTTCAGCGCGTCCTCTCGCGCCTTGGGCGTGTCGGCGGCCTCCAGTTCGTGCAGCCGGACCGGCAGGTCCTGCGAGATGCCGCGCAGGATGCACTTCAGGTCGCCGTCCGTGCCGCGCGCCTTCAGCTCCAGATGGCCCTTCATGTCGAGGTCGGCGAGCTCGCCGATCCTGGCCTTGAATGCGGCGTAGCCGGGCAGGGCGGTCGAGGGGCCTGAGAGGTCGTCCTTGCGGAAGCCTTCGGCCTCGGCCTTCAGCGCCGCGGCGCGGCGCACGATGTCGGCGAACAGCGGCTCGGCCGCTACGGACGGCGCGACTGGCTTGGCCGGCGCCTCGACGGCGGCGAGCTGCAGGGCCGGGTGGCCGGACAGGGTCATGGGGGAGAGCCACAGCATCGCGGCTGCGGCGACGGCGTCACAGGACATGGCAAGCGCCTTACGCTTCGGAACGTTGCCCCAGGATGCGCGGATCAGGGTAAACGAGAGCCTACTTCCCGCCCCTGGAGAGCCCATGTCCGACACCGCCGCCGCCTGGGACCGCTTCGAGGCCGCCGTGCGCGGCGCCGGGCGCATCGAGGCCCTGTTCGAAGCCGAACCGGACCGGCTGGCGCGGCTGTCGCTCGAGACCTGCGGCCTCTACCTCGACCTCTCCAAGACACCCCTGAGCGCGGCGGCGCTTCAGGCCGGCCTCGCCCTGGCGCGGGCGGCGGGCCTGGAGGCGCGGCGCACGGCCCTGTTCGCCGGCGAGGCGGTCAACGCCTCGGAGCACCGGGCCGCCCTGCACATGGCGCTACGGGCGCCGACCGGGGCGGACTACAGGGCGCTGGGCAAGCCGGTCTCGCCGCAGGTGGACCAGGCCCGCGCGCGCATGGCCGCCTTCGCCGAGGGCCTGCGCTCGGGCGCCATCCGCAGCGCCGCCGGCAGGCCGTTCAGGGCCGTGGTGCACATCGGCATCGGCGGTTCGGATCTCGGCCCGCGCCTCGTCTGGGAGGCGCTG